>SVRO01000103.1 GCA_015064795.1 Oscillospiraceae bacterium
GACGGACAACCGCTTCGCGGTTTTCCGTCCCAAAATGACGTAAAGTTTAAGCGTACCCATGCGAGAAAAGTTTTAGTCAAGTTTTTTCAAAAACTTGCGGGGCGTGGGGCAGAGCCCCACATCGTCTCCCCGATAAACATCAATTTATGCAAAAGAAGCCAAGCAAAGACTTGGCTTCTTTTTCGTATACAAGGTCAAAAAATTCCCGCAAGCTTCAACAAAAAGGAGAAGAGGAAGATCGAAAGGGCGGAGAGAAGTGTTGACCACACTACGAGCTGTCCTGCGAGCGTAGCGTCGCCATTCATCTCCTGCGTCATAGGGACGCTGGATACTGCAACAGGTGTGGCAAATGCGGCCACGAACGCGGCAAAGTGTGCGCCGATGAAGGTGTTGCGGAAAAAGAGAGCGGCAGTACCGATACTGAGCGTGGGAACGATCACCGTGCGAACGAGTGTGCCGAACACGATCTCACGCTTCATTTCGCGGATGGCGGAGAATTCAAATTGCGAGCCGAGGCAGAGAAGTGCCACGGGGGTGGCAAGCCTTGACATATAATCAAGCACGGTATATGCGGGCGTGATATCGGCGAGGCGGAAGGATATGCCGTTTTTTACGAACAGGGCACGTATGCAAAGAACGAGAAGGCCGGCGGCAATGCTTTGGATGAGTGGATTTTTCACGATGCCCGTAAGAATGGATACCACACTCGTTTTGCCACCGTCCCGGCGAAAGAGCGAGAGGCTGATGACGGCGAGAACGTTGAAGGCGGGGACCACGAAAGCGGAGAGAAGGGTTGCTACCATGGCGCCTTCCTCTCCGAACAGGGATTGTGCAAGAGGTATGCCGATGAGTGCGAAGTTTGATCGGAAGGTAGCCTGCCAAAGCGGACCGCGTCGGTCGGGTCGCTTGGTCACGAGGAGTACCGCGGGCAGCGAGCTTACGAATATGGCAAAAAGCATCACGGCAACATAGCCGACGTAGCCGAGGTCGATGTCATCGATCGTCTTGATTTTATAGACATTAAGAAAGAGCATACACGGAAGAAAAACGCGAAAGACCAGCTTGTTGGCCATCTTTGTGAATTTTTGGTCCATGAGTCCGATTTTTTTGAGAAGATAACCGATCGCAACGGTGGCGACGATTGGCGTGATCGCATTTAGTGCAAAGAGTAAGGAATCCATAAGTCACCTGCCAAGTCAAAGGATAGACTCATTTTACCATAGCGCATCGGAAAAAGCAACGGCAAACGAAGGAAACTTCGCATTTTTTTCAAGTTTTTTGAAAAAAACATGATTTTTTTATAAAAAATTCGAAAAAACTATTGCAAAATAGAAAGAAATATATTATTATATTATATATACATGTACTATATTACGGATTTCGGAGGATGTATCAATGCCAATATTCGAACATGACAGCACTTTTGAAAGCGGTGTTAATATTAAAGTTATCGGTGTCGGCGGCGGCGGAAACAATGCGGTTGACCGTATGATCGCGGCCAATATTCGCGGTGTGGAGTTTATCGCGGTGAATACCGACCGTCAGGTTTTGAAAAAGTCGGCGGCCCCCAACCAGCTTGTGATTGGTGAAAAGATCACTAAGGGCTTTGGTGCAGGTGCAAATCCCGAGATCGGTGCGCGCTCTGCGGAGGAGTCCATTGAGGAGATCCGTTCGCTGCTTGAGGGCGCAGATATGGTGTTTATTACTGCAGGTATGGGCGGCGGAACCGGTACGGGTGCTGCTCCTATCGTTGCGCGTGTTGCCAAGGATATGGACATCCTTACCGTTGCAATCGTTACCAAGCCCTTTGGCTTCGAGGGTAAGAGAAGAATGGTGCAGGCAGACGCCGGTATTTCGGAGCTGAAGCAGTACGTAGACGCGCTTGTCGTCATCCCCAATGAGAGACTCAAGCAGGTCTCCGATACCCGTATTACGCTTTCCAACGCCTTTGAGGTGGCTGACGACGTGCTTCGTCGCGGTGTGCAGAGTATTTCCGAGCTTATCAACGTTCCCGGTTTCATTAACCTTGACTTTGCAGACGTGACCTCGGTTATGCAGAATGCAGGCTACGCGCACATGGGTGTGGGTAACGCTACGGGTAAGGACAAGGCTGAGCACGCCGCCAAGATGGCGATCTCCAGCCCGCTTCTTGAAACCTCCATCAAGGGTGCTACGGGTATTCTTATCAGCATTGCCGCATCGCATGACGTAGGTCTTGAGGATGTTGACTTGGCGTCCACGATGATCTCCAACGAAGCAAGCCCCGATGCGAACGTTATCTGGGGTGTATCCTTCGATCCCGAGCTTGAGGACGAGATGAAGATCACCATTATCGCTACGGGCTTTGACCGTAAGCCTGACGATCCTTACTACAGAAATCAGGCGGCAATCGAGCCGAAGAATACTATCGAGCAGCCCGAGGAGATTCGCCTTGAGGATGAGGCAAAGGTCGAGGCCGAGGTGGCTCCCGAAAAGGAGATCCGTTTGGACAACAAGCTGGATCTCGAGAACGTATGGGACGTTTTCAAGAGAAAGTAAGACAAAAATAGGATAGATACAAACGGGCAAAGGATTTTGCCCGTTTGTGTTTGGAATGGAATGGATTTTATGGAAAAGATAGCTCTTTGGGGCGCCATCGTCAACGTACTTGCCGTGGTTGGTGGCGGTTTTTTGGGACTTGTTCTTCGTCATTTCTTGCACGGCGGAGAGGGCAAACTTGGCGAGACAATGAAAAAATGCTCGGATGCCATTATGAAGGGGATTGGGCTTTGTTGTATGGTAATCGGAATTTCGGGCGCGTTGAAATCCGAAAAAATGCTGGTGATGATCCTTTCCATCATCGTCGGCGGCATTCTCGGAACGCTTTTGGATCTGGATGGAAAGATCAGCCGTCTTGGGAATTTTCTTGGTGAGAAGCTCTCTGGAAAGGGAAGGAAGGCAAGCGATTTTTCGGAGGGCTTTGTCAATGCCACACTTCTTTTCTGTGTGGGTGCGATGTCGATCGTGAAAAATCGCTTGCCT
>SVRO01000018.1 GCA_015064795.1 Oscillospiraceae bacterium
GGCGTGTAAGCTTTGCGCTGACGGACAACCGCTTCGCGGTTTTCCGTCCCAAAATGACGTGAAGTTTGTGCAAACCCACGCTAGAAAGGTTTTGATCCAACTTTTTCAAAAGTTGGCGGGGTGTGGGGCAGAGCCCCACATCGTCTCCCCTACAAACATCAATTTATCGCACAAGAGAGCAAAAAGCCAACCACCCACGGCATAAGCCATGGGTGGTTGAAGATGATGTTTATTTTTACTCCACAGGAGTAGGGGTAATCATGTTCGATTCGTCAATAACGTACTCGACGGCCTCCAAGCGAATCTGAGAAATGGTGATGCTAAAGTCGTCGGGGTTCGGCGTATAACCTACGTGATTCGGGCTGAAATAAAATCTCCAAGAATCTGTAGGCTGCTGCTTAAGCTTATAGGTATAAAGCAAGAGCGTTTCCTCACCCTCGGCACCGATATATGCCTTGATGGTTTTTGTTGCAAGCTCCAGCTCATACCATACGGTATATACCACGTTGGGCTTGATCTCAGGCTCAATGTCATAACCGAACTTCGCTTTCTCACCGGCGAGGTTAAGCCAAAGCTGAACCGATTCATATCCACCGGGTTTATCAAAACGCCATTCCGAGAACATCCAGTACTTGGTCGACTTGCCTCCTTGGCTCAGTCGAGGATCGCCCGTATAGCACATCTTATAGGAGAGACGGATGTATTCCACCTTTTCGCCCTCCCAGGTTCCCGAGAACGCCTCACTGTCTACAGCGAAGGACGGCTGAGAGTTCTCTTTGGAAATCACGCGGTCGGCGCTTTGCTGCTCATCTCGAACCGCCGTGAGCTTTTCGGAAGTGGCACCGCAGATACACTTCTTGGTGAAGGCATCAAAGTTATGACCGGTCTCGTGGTTACCCTCAAAGGTCGTAATATCACCGCAAAGGTCGCACTTCCAAGTCTCATAACCCTTAGCACCGTCTGCAGCGGGCGTTATGGATACGAAAAGAGTATAGCTGTGCGGGCCCTTATCGGCGTTACGTACGTCAAGCTCGCGGCAGCTCAAGCATTCGAAAACAGCGTAGGAAGGAGTCAAGCAGTTACCCACATCGCCATCGACGGGCTCAGCGGACCATACGTGGCCCGTGTACTCACAACCAATTCTATCCATGTAGTTGCCGCATACGGAGCAGGTATCGCGATACCAATACTCATAAGCGGGATGGAAGTAGTCGGAGAAGCGCTCGGATACGAACTCATGCTCACAAGCCTCAGGCATCTCGGACTCGTCCAAGCCAAGCTCAGCGTCGTTAACGGCACCGCAACGGCAAAGTCCGTTGCCGCTGGGCTGCTGCACAAAGAGGTGTCCGTTTGCATTGTTACCGTATACCTTCTGCATCAGACCGCAATCGCAAGCCCAAAGCTCATAGCCCTTGCCTGCAGGATCGTTAACTGCAGAAACGATACCCTCAAAGGTGAGGAGGCCGTGTGCCTTCTCAAGAACCACTTGCTTCTGCTCGCCGCAAGCGATACACTGGTAGATCTCAACGCCCTCTGCCGTACAGGTAGCAGGCGTTACCGAGATGGGCGTGGTTTCCCACTTGTGACCCTCAAGACGAGAGCAATCCTGTCTGTCGTAGTAGCGCTCGCACTCCGTACAGGTCTCACGGAACCACTTCTCGAAGAGCTTGTGATCCTCGTCCACAAGGGGCTCGGCTACAAAGTTATGCTCGCAGGATTCGACAGTTCCTTCCGCAACTACGTTTCTTGCAACATAGCTTATGTCCAAATCGTCAGCATAAAACGCAAAATCATCGCCGCCATAGTAGAACTGCTTACGGCTCATGAAGATCGCCCAAAGCTCCGAAAGATCCTCAACCGCTGCATAGGGCTTCGCAAGGATCATCGGCTCGGTCATGCTTTTCTCGTAGATAGACATACCGATCGTATCGTTGATCGGATCGAGATTAACCGAAATCACATACTCCTTATCGGCCAGAAGCTCAAGAGAGGTTCCGCCTGCAGGACATTCAAGAAGAAGGTTGTCGCCGTACTTGGTAAGATTGAGCGAGATCTCCTCGTTATAGTTCAAGGCAGGATTCTTTATCGGGTTCGATCTCCAAGAGAAGAACGCTCCGCCGCCGCCGTAGGTTGCAGGAACCTTGCCCGTATACATAAGCTTAAAGGAATACGTGATCGCAGAGATCGAGTCGCCCTCGTAGCTACCCTTAAGGATGTCTGTAAGCTCGGGGACAATGTTGGCGACCACCATCGAATTCTGGGATTCAGATCCCGAGATCCACCACTTCTCGTCCTTTATTTTCGCATTGAAATTAAGCTTGTTATCCTCGGCATCCGAGAAATCGTGCTTGAGAACGGTGTCCTTTGCAGAATCCTCGGCTACAGCGCCGCAACGGCAGGTGATCGTGTCATCCTCATGCTTAACAAAGGTATGACCGGAGCTGTGATTTGCCATTACCTTCTCCATGTAGGAGCAGTCTGCACAGGCAAGAAGCTCAAAGCCCTTATTGGAGACCTTGTCGTCCTCCTGGCTTACAAGCAAGGCAGAAATCGAAAGGTTGTGGGGCGTCATGGGGATCTCATGCGTATCGTACCAACCGCAGTAAGCGCAACGGTAGTCGCCGACACCGGCAGACGTACAGGTTGCAGGCTGAACGGTGTTGAGAAGGATCCAGGTATGGCCGTAAGCAGGCGCACCCTTTTCCTCATACATATCACCACATGCGCACGCATACAGGATCGTTCCGTCCTGCGTACAGGTTGCAACGCCGCCCGTCGTGTAGTAAACGTGCTTATGAGGCTCGTTCGGATCTGCGGGCTTCGTCGTGTCCTCGGGAGTCGTTACCTCAGGCTGAGTCTCCTCAGGCTCGGTCTCATCCGGGAGCGTTTCGTCCGGGAGAGTCTCATCGGGGAGCGTCTCCTCGGGGGTGGTAACCTCAGGATCCGTCTCCTCAGGCTCCGTTTCTTCAGGAGTCGTAACATCCGGCTCCGTCACGTCAGGTTCCGTCGTATCGGGCTGAGTCGTCTCCTTGGGCTCACCACAAGCCGCAAAGACCACGAGCATCATCAGTGCCAAGAGCACTGCCAATACGGATCTCATCATCTTCTTTGACATATGTATTGCTTTCTCCGACGTTTGAAATTTTGCATCGAGGACACGCCGTCGGCACGCATCCCGTTTCCGATACATATTAAGTTTAGCACAAACGCGTCTTTTTTGCAACCCCCTTTTTCATTTTCGTTGAAATGCACAAAAAAGTGCGACATTTTTTGTCTACATTTTTCGTTTTCACTCGACTTTCTTCGCTTCTTCCCTTGACAGAAGGCAAAAAATAGAGTAAAATAAGAGGGTATTTTGAAAATAAGAGAAAAAAAGGAGTTTTTGCCATGTTTTTTGACAAGCTTGCCGATTTTGACAAAGAGGTGTTTGACGCGTGCGATGCCGAGCTCGCGCGCCAGAGAGCAAACATCGAGCTGATCGCTTCCGAGAATATCGTTTCCGAGGCTGTTCTTTTGGCCGCGGGAAGCGTTTTGACCAACAAATACGCGGAAGGGTACCCCTCCAAGCGTTACTACGGCGGATGCGCCTGCGTGGACGTTGTGGAAAATATCGCGCGTGAGCGCGCCAAGAAGCTCTTCGGCGCCGAGCATGCCAACGTCCAGCCCCACAGCGGTGCCAACGCCAATCTTGCCGTTTTCTTCGCCCTGCTCAATCCCGGCGACACGGTGCTTTCGATGAATCTCGCACACGGCGGCCATCTTTCGCACGGCTCGCCTGTCAACATTTCGGGCAAATACTTCAACATCGTGCCTTACGGCGTGGGCGACGACACGGGAAGAATTGATTATGATAAGGTAGAGGAGGCCGCCCTTGCCTGCAAGCCGAAGCTCATTTTGGCAGGTGCCAGCGCCTACTCGCGCACCATTGATTTCAAGCGCTTCCGCGAGATCGCGGACAAGGTGGGCGCGTATCTGATGGTAGACATGGCGCATATTGCGGGACTTGTGGCCGCAGGCCTTCACCCCTCGCCCGTTCCCTATGCCGACGTGGTAACCACCACCACGCACAAGACGCTCCGCGGTCCCCGCGGCGGTCTTATCCTTTGCCGCGAGGAGTATGCCAAGGCCATTGACAAGGCCGTCTTCCCCGGCACGCAGGGCGGCCCCCTTATGCACATCATCGCGGCCAAGGCCGTAGCACTCGGCGAGGCACTCACCGAGGAATTTAAGGCTTACCAGCAGCAGATCCTGAAAAACGCACAGGCACTTGCAAGCGCGCTTAAGGGCCACGGGCTCTCGCTGGTTTCGGACGGAACCGACAACCACCTGATGCTTCTTGACCTTCGCGGCACGGGCATCACGGGCAAGGAGCTGGAGCGTCGCTTGGATGAGGTACGCATTACCGCCAACAAGAACACCGTCCCCAACGACCCCGAGACGCCCTTCGTCACCAGCGGCGTGCGCCTTGGCACCCCAGCTGTTACCTCGCGCGGCTTCGGCGAGGCCGAGATGGTTGAGATCGCAGGCATGATCCGCGACTGCATATTCGATTTCGGGGCAACCCGCGAAAAAACGCTCGAAAAGGTAAACGCGCTCTGTGCTCGCTTCCCTTTATATAGATGATAGAAAAAATCGGCAATCGCATGCTGCGCAACAACCGAGGGAGTCGTTTGAAACGACTCCCTCGGTTTTCTTTCCTCCGGCCTTTGGATCTGTCGGCAGTTTTCCTAAAAAAAACGCCCTTCGATGCGTCGTGAATTCGGTATTTTTGTAATAAAAAACATTGACAAAACACACAAAAAATGCTATAATTGAACAACCAAAACCGTGGGGAGCGTCCCCAAAAGAAAGGATATAGGTATGAAAAAAGGATTTTTTCTTAAAGCCCTGCTCATGATGGTGCTTTTGGCGCCCTTGGCACTTCTCTGTATTACGCCGATCGCCGCCTCCGAGCCCATGGAAAAGGACGGCAAATACGCCGATTTCGTGGGATATCAGACCACGAAGGTCGAGAACGGCAGCTTTTCGCTCCGCGCCATTCTCGGTGTGAACGACACCGCCTTCAATCGCGTGGGCGTCGAGATCCTTCTCGTCACACGAGACGAGAAAGGCAAGGTAACGACCAAGACCTATTCTACCCGCGAAAAACAGGTCTTTGAAACGGTATACGACGATGACGGCACGCCGTACGAGGCCTCGGTGGATTTCGGCTACGCCTACGCCGCCGCGCTTACCGTCCCGAATCTCCCCGAAACACCCGATAACGACTACCTTGAGATCGTCGTGCGCCCCTACGTGCTTGGCATGAACGGCATTCGTACCTACGGCCGTTCGGCTATTCTTTCCTATAGCGGCCAGTCGGACGACGACGGCTATCCGCTCCTCGTTCGCAAGGAGGCCGGCTTCCAGAAGGTCTACGCCTCGGCCGACGGCTTTATTTTCAACACGACCGCTTACCTTGAGGAAGGCTTCGGCGACTCGGCCATTCTGCAAATGCGGAACACGGACGAAACCGACGAATATCCCGAGCGCGCCGCCTACTTTAAATTCCATTTCACGCCCGAGCTTGTGAAGGCCATCGACGAGGCCGCCTCGGTCACGCTCCACGTCGGTGTGCAAAACATTGAGCAAAAGGCCGGCCGCACGCTCTACGATGCCATGTTCCACGCCACCGCGGCCGATTGGGACGAGAGCACACTTTGCTATCAGACGCACGAGGACCTTGCCTTTGCATACGAGCTTCTCGGCTACGCCGAGGTCAAGAACAAGCTGTATATGTCGATCGACGTCACAAAGTATATCCGCGAGGAGCAGCTGAATGACGACGGCTCGCTGACCGTCTCCTTCCGAGTGACCACCGAGGGCTATTCCGACGCCGCGCTCGTCTATCTGCACTCGCGTGAGACCACGCAGAGCCTCAAGCCCTATATTGAGATCGTGGGCACTATTTACGATCAACCGCTGGATCTCGATCAGGCCAAGAACGAGGGCTACGAGCCGTGGGGATACGCCGAGCATCTCGTCAATGAATGGTTTGACACGGTTCGCGACGAGGTACGCCCCTTGGATGAAAACGGCAACCCCGTGGAGTATATCATCGGGGACTACGACACCCTGGGCTACGGTGCTACCAAGCCTTCGGGCGACTTCACGCACGAAACACCTTGGACACAAAACGCTTGGACGGGTACGGGCAGCATGCCTCCGAGCGAGTGGAACAAAAATCGCTTCACGCGCACCCTCGCCACGCTTGGTCAAAGCTCCGCCAACGCATTCCTTTCCTCCGAGTACGCTGCCCCCGTCACACACGACGTCTACGGCGGCGTGACCAACGCCGGATTTTACGGAAACGAAACAGGCTTTTTCCACGTGGAGATAATCGACGAGCGTCCCTATATCATCGACCCGCTTGGCAACCCCTTCTTCGCCATCGGTATGAACGACGTGGCCTTCTCGTCGGGTACGGCAAATCAGGAAAAGGCCATCCTTGCAAAATACGGAAACGTAGAAACCTACTATAAGGAGATCACCGCCATACTGAAGGAGACGGGCATAAACGTCGCGCAGATGAGCGACTCCGCGTCGCTTCTTGCCGTCGAGGAAGGTCTTTCGGTGGTCATTGCACTCGGTGCCAACACCGCTTACATGAATTCGCTCGGACGCGGCTATCTTTCGGGCGACGGTATTTTCCCCTACAACAACACCGTCTGCCTCTTTGACCCCGACTACGTGACCTTCACGCAAAACGCGCTTGCTTCCTCGATCGCGCGCGGCGGCTATCGGGACAACCCGCGCGTTTTCGGCTACACCACCGACAACGAGCTTCCCTCCGAGCTGCATATGCTCGACAACTATCTGACTCTGAACCCCGACGACACGCCGACCAACGCCTTCTCCTATGCGACCGCATGGACTTGGCTGGCTCGCCGTATGAACGATCCGTTCCCCACGATCGAAAAATACAGAAATTCGCCCGAATATGAACAGATCCGCCGCGAATTTCTCGGCTTCTGGTACGCAAGATACTACAAGACCACCAGTGAAGCCATCAAAAAGGCCGACCCCAACCATATGTACATGGGCTCGCGCGCCAATCTCAACGCACTCTCGGAGGAGTGGCCCGTACGCGCGGCAGGTCGCTACGTGGACATGATCACCGCCAACCTTTACGGAGGTCTTAACCCCTCGGTCGACACCATCGTAAACCTTTATCGCCACTCGGGCGTTCCCTTCATGGTCACCGAGTTCTTCGCCAAGGCACAGGACGCGCTGGACGCCAACGGCTATCCGCTTGCCAACTCGACGGGCGCGGGTATCCTCGTACAGACGCAGGCCGATCGCGCCGCCTACTACGAGCATTACACGCTCGCGCTCATTGAGTCGAGAGCCTGCGTGGGCTGGACGTGGTACCGTATGCGCGACAACGACCAAAGCCTCTACCGTCAAACGAGCACGGGCAAGGACATCTGGATGGCTTACGTCATCTACGGCATCCATGCAGGTCCCGCCACCTTCATGGATGAGGACGGCAAGATCATCCCCAAGGAGCTGGTTGGCTCGTACGAAATGATCTACAGCGGTGACGGCATCGCTTCCAACCAAAACGTAAACAAGGGTATCTTTAACTCGACCTTGCATTCGGTAGCAACCGTCTACTCCTACGACAAAAACGGTACGCTGCTCGGCTCCAAGAGCTACGAGGTCGAAAAGCCCGACGGTGAGGAGCTCCCGGACGGTACCACGCTCTACACGCGCAAGGACGGCACGCCGCTCACAGTCGGCCGCGCCGCCAATGCCGACGGTAGCTACACCGAGACAGTCCTTACGGTCTACGAGGGCAAATACCTCGCCTTCGCCAATTCCATCAAAGCCATCAGCGACTACGCCATCGGTCTTGCACGCTATTTCGACGAAAACTGAAAAAACACCCACGGGGGACTTGAAAAAGTCCCCCGTTCATTGTTCAAATTTTGATTTATCGGTGGGGAACGCTTAGGGGACTTTTTGAAAAAAGTCCCCTAAGAACCCCCAAAAACTTTTCTAGAATTTTTCACTACAAAGTTTTCAAAAACTTTATTGTAAGTGGGCTCTGAGTCATTTTGGTTCTTCGCACCTTGTGCGAAGAACGTTTACGCCGCGAGCCACGCGGCAGATAAAGAGAGCTCGCTCTCTTTTCTGCGCGTGCGCTGTACGCGGCTCAAAATGACGTAATGTTTATGCGTACCCATGCGAGAAAAGTTTTCGCCCAGCCTTTTTCAAAAGGCTGGCGGGGTGTGGGGCAGAGCCCCACATAAAGTCCCCGATAAACATCAATTTTACGGCAAAGAGATTCCCTCGATCAGTGCGGTAAAGCAATCGTCCTCGTCGATGGAGACACGCACGCCATCGATATGGATAAAGCGGAGGGTGTCGAAGGAATAGGTTGAGAGACGGCGGTCGAGCGCGTCGTCCGAGTGCGCGCAAACCAGAAGATCGTTTTGCTCCACACCCGAGACGATCAGCGTGTGGTAAAAATCACCGCCGCGCGCCAGCTGCACGACGTCACCGATCTGCACCTGCCGCATACGCACCTCGCGCCCAAAGGGGCCGCTACGCGCGTCGTTGGGCGGAAAATCTCCGCTCCCTGTTAAGTAATCGTAAAGAAATTCCACGCCCGACCACGCGGGTGCGCGATTGGTTGGGGATACGTAATACCACCCGAACGTCTCGGTCTCGTCCACCGTGCAGGAGCCTGCCAGCAAAGACTGCGAAACAAAATTGGTGCAGTCGCCCCCGCCTCCCGTGAAATCAATAAAGAGCGGATTGCGCTCAAGGGCCCACCTGCGCGCATAGGCAACGGCGTTTTCTCGGTTGTAACGCTTGGTAATGATCATTCGCACTCTCCTTTATAACATGATAAATTAAGTGGTTTCACACAAATATTTTGTAAAATTGATGTTTGTAGGGGAAACGATGTGGGGCTCTGCCCCACACCCCGCCAGCCTTTTGAAAAAGGCTGGGCGAAAACTTTTACTGCATTGGCACGCTTAAACTTTACGTCATTTTGGGACGGAAAACCGCGAAGCGGTTGTCCGTCAGCGCAAAGCTTACACGCCGACAAAGAAAGCTCGCTTTCTTTTCGGCGATGTAGCATTTGCGCGCCCTCGGCCGTCTCCCCAGACGGCCTCAAAATGACTCAGGCCTCGTCTCTCACGTTCGGTTTTGCTCATTCGTTCGTTTTACAGATTGGCAACACCCATTTGGCCCGCAGGAAAAGTTTTTGAGGGTGGTAGGGAACTTTTTTCAAAAAGTTCCCTACACGTTCTCTCCCCGACAAATCAAAATTTACTGCTCTTCGTGTAACCTGGTCATAATGTATTTTATGTGTAAACGGGGAAAAAGTTGCCTTTTTCGGCGTTTATTCCTGGGGAAGATGGGCGGCGGCCAGCAAAAGCGCGCGTTTTTTGACGCGGTAGGCGTTCCGCGGCGACATATCCATCAGCTCGGCGCATTTTTCAACCGAGTGGCCGCGCAGATAGTGGCAGACGAGAAAGAGCTTTTCGGGACAGTTGGGAAGCGACGATACGAATTCGCGCACCGCAAAAAGCTTGGCCGAGAGAAAGACCTCGTCACCCGAGGGAGCCGCACCGAAATACTCGCGCTCGTAGCGCGAGGCGTTGAGCCACTTTTGATGAAAGGCGTAGGACGCGAGAAGCTCCTTCGCCTTTTGCAGCTTTTCTTCCTCGGTCATAGGCAGTTCCCTCCCCCGTGGCGCAGACTCGCTCCGAGCGCAAGCAAAAGCGCCTCGCGCGACGCAAAGCCAAACAGGCGTGTAAGATCGCCCGCGTCGCTGTCCTCCAAGCACTCGCGACAAACGGGACGCGCACCCACACTATAAAAGCTCTCCCCGCGCGTGATCGGCGTGTCGCAAAGCGAACAGTTACATAGAGCTCTGCCGCGCTCGGCGCTGCGGCCGCGGTAGGCAGGACAGCCTTCTTCACAGATAAAACGATGACATTCGGGACACATGGCAAAGCCCTCCTTGTGTGATTTTTCCGTTTTAGAACATCTGTTCTATATTATAGCAACAAATTCCGCGTTTGTCAATAGCCTTTTTTTCAAAAAACGGAATTTTTTCGGACATTTTCGATTTTCAGACCGTCTCAGGTCAACAAAACCGCCCAAAGCTCTTCTTGCATAGCTATGGAAAAAGGGGCTGTCTCCTAGCATTCACAAATCATGAACGCCATGAGACAGCCCCTTTTCTTTTTTGTTATTCTACGATCTTTTCGCCATTCCAGAGCATCTTGGCATACTCGGCAATTTTTACGACCTCCTTGGTCAGCACGTAAAATTCACCGCCGCCGTTGATGGTGAGGTAAGAATTAGATTCCCCGAGCTGATAGAAGGAATAGACATTGTCAATTCCCTCGGTCTTGTCGGTCTTTTTGGTCTTGACACGGTAGGAAAGCTGCCACTTGTCCTTGTCCGCGACAAGTGCTTTCAGCTCCTCCTCGCTCTTTTCGGCCTGCCCAAAGAGCGTGCCGTAGAGCATATGACGGTAAAGCTCCTTAAACTGCCGCACATCGATGGTGCGCGTCTCGCCGTTCATCGTAGCGACAATACGCTCCACATCGTCCTTTCCAATATCAAAGGTAAGCACCATCTTGCCCGCGGGCGTTTCGATCTCGACCGTATCCATCAGCATGATGTTGACGTGGAAATAGTAAGGCTCCACCCAATCGATCGTGTTCCAGGTAAGGAAGGGTAACGAGGAAGCGCCCACCTCCAAAATATAGTCGAGCGCGTCCAGCGGCACATAGGTCTTGCCATCCTTGCTGATCTCGCTCTCGGCCATCACAAAATAGGTGCCAAGCTCGGTCTCCTCGCTGAACCAGAAGCGATTCTTGAGATAATAGGTGCCCGCACTCGTAACCGATTTGAAGTCGTACGAAAGAAGCGTCCGCGGCTTATCCAAGCCGTATTCCATAATGGCCTTGTCGCTAATGCCAAGCTTCACCACCTTGGCGGTTTCGAGTGCTCCCAGCTTCTCCATTGTCAGCGTAACCGCCGTGGACTCGGGCACATAAGCTAAAAGATCCTCGTCGATCATCTTGTAGGACTGCGTTTGATATTCGGTGTTTTCTCTCTCCTCATAGGGCCAGAAGGTCAGCGCCGTCACGAGCGACGCAGAGGGCGCGCCCGACTCGTCGTAGGAATACTGATACACACGGAAGTTCTCGACCTCGGGATAGTTGTTCTCGTTAACACCGTAGGCCAGCATAGGCGTGATATAGCTCTCAATGGGATCGAGCAGCATCGAATAGTAGGCGTTGACGATATACACCGTCTCCCTACCCTCAAGCATTACGTAATAGCCGTTGCCCGACACGATGGCGTCACCCACATGAACGGTATAGACCTTGCCCGCGTCGCTGGTCACGGTAAAGCTCGCCTGCGGCGCATCCAGACCGTATTCCGCAAGGCCGTATTTGGCAATCACTTCCTCCCCGTAGCGGCCGCCGTTCATCACCACCATGCTTCCGCAAAGCGCAGCGAGATAGGAGTAATTTTCGGCGTTGTAGCTCACCGACTCGTAGCCGCGAAGCACCGTGGCACCGTCCTTTTTCTCAAAGGTGTAGGTGCCGTGCGTGTTGGTCACGCGAAGCGAACGGATCGCCGCACTCTCCAGCTTGGGAAAGACCATCAGCATATTGTAATCCGAAACCGACTCGCCGCCCACGGCGTCCACCACGGCGTAGACCGAGGCCTTACCCGTAGCCGAAACCGAAACCAGCGTACCCGCGTCGGTCACGAAATATTCCTTTCCGTTCTCGAACGTGGTATCCAGCATATAGCCGTCCCCGTCAAAGAGCGCGTAAGCCCCGTCCGACTTCTTCACGGTATATTGGGTGCCATCGGCATCCACGAATTCAAACCGCGAAACCAGCGCGTTCACCACCGCAAGTGCCACGCACAAAAGCACGAGGGCGCACGCGGCGATAATTATCGCTTTTTTCTGGCGTCCCGCCAGCGTTTTTTTTGCGCTCATTTCTGCTTTCTCCTTACGATCACATAAAGTCCAACGCCGAAGAACAGGACAGGCGGCAGGATGGAGAGCCAAGCGGTAAAGCGGTTAGCTCGCTCGGTCGTAAGCGTATCAATGGTAAGATCGGCAAAGGGAATATAGGGAACGTACGAGGGTACGGCATCCTTGCCCATCTGATAGAAGGCCTGGTTCAGCACCTCGCTGTTGCCGTATACGTCGGAGCTTAAGATCGCCTCGGTGGCAAATTCGGCCGAGCCCGAAACCAGCACGTAGGAGCTCTCGTCGGCGTGATCCCAGCCGTTCATGTCCTCCTGCACCGTCTTGGGTGCGATCGAAAGCATCATAAGGCCGAAGGTGTTGTTGGCCGTGGCCTTGGCCACCTCGCGTCCGCCCGCCATGGCTACGGCGTCAGCACTCGAGGAGAAGACGCGGTATACGCGGCGCGAGCTGTCCCCGATCGACTTGTACGCATAGGTGTAGGGTTCACCGCTTGTCTCGTCGACTGCCGTAAAGGTATCGTAAAGCGTCGAGAAGGTGAGCGGCATGGCGTTTTTGAAGACCACGCGCTGCGGCACGGGCGCCGAGCGCAGCTCGCTGGTGAGCGAGGAGCCCATACCGTACTTTTCAAACTGTGCCATAAAGGTGTGGCCGTTCGAGGTCAGCGCATTCTGCGGACTCTCGCTCACCACCATGGGAAGCCCCTCGTCACGCGAGAAGGCAATGCCCCATTGCTCGAGATACTTCTCAAGGTTGGGAAGACGCGGACAGTCGGGCGAGGTAAAGACCATAAGCGAATGGTTGTCCTCGTCCAAAAATTCGTCGAGGATCTGAATTTCCGAGATATCCGAAATCCCGTCGTCAAGCGAGCGGAAATCGGCCGTCGGCTGATAGGAAACGAGCATACGGCAGTCCTTGGGAATTCCCTCGGTCACGAGATCGGTGATCATCTGAATGCGATAACCCGCGTCCTCAAAGAGCTGGCCGAGCGCGGCATCCTTGAAGGTCTCGCCGTGTCCCATAAGAATACCCACCACGGGCTTTGCCACCTGCGTCACGGCCAAAATAGCCGACGCGAACTTCTTGTTGCCGTGGTACGCGAAGGGCGAGGTCGCCCCCTGCGAGATCATGAAAAAGTCCTCTACCTGATAGTGACGGTACTCGTTGTCGTCTCCCGCCACGATCACGTCGGTGTTGAGAAAGCGCGTGTTCACCGACTTGCGATAAGGCGTAAGAGACGAGGGATTTTGATAAATGTCAAGAAATTCCACCGATACGGTGTCGGGATAGTGCGCCTGCAGCTCAAGCGCGGTGGTAAGGACGAACTTGGAAAAGTTGAGGCCCATCAGGTTGTCCTTGGCGTCGCAGAATTTGATGGTCACCTTCACGGGTGACTCGCCGGCCTCGGTGCGACGGGTGTTAACGGTCTCAAAGGTCTCGTCCAACAGCTCGAAGCAAGCGTCCGAAACGGTAAACATGCTCTCCTTGGTCATGTCGATATACCAAAGATATTTCGACGAAAGTGCCGTCACGATCACATTAGCCAGCAAAACCGCGGCGATCACAAGCACCGTGATCACCGTCGCCATGCTCCCATAGCGGAAGCGGCGCGTTCTCATAAAACTTCCTCTCATGGCTTCTCCTCCTTAATTCCAACGGCGTCTCTCGTACACGCGCACCGTGAGGAACACGAAAACAAAGGCGAGAGACAGATAATAAAAGAGTGCCGCAACATCAAATTTTCCAACGAAAAAGCTCTCAAAGCGGCTAAGCACCGAGATCCAGTCGATCACCGAGCGTACCGCCACGCTACCGATGAGTCGCGTGCCGTCGGCGTCACTGCCGAGCTGGTTGAGGAAGGTGGGAGCCACCATCAAAACGATCACGCCGATGGTCGAAACGGCGGCGGCAAGCTGACTTTCGGTCAGTGCCGAGATAAACACACCAATCGTGATAAATACCGTACCCACAAGAAGCACACCCACAAGCGCGCCGAAAATGAGCGAGCCCGAGGGGCCGATGTTGGCGACCTGCGACGCGTACTGCGCCGCCGCCTTTTCCTCGGCGGCCACCGAAAGAAGCGGAATGAGGTTCACGCAGGAAAGAAGCACAGAGCTGAAAAAGACGGTGAGGGCGGCCAAAACCTTGCCCAGCACCATGCCCGTGATCGAAACGGGCGCCGTTAAGAGCATCTGCTCGGTGCGAAGCTTGCGCTCCTCCGCAAACGACCGCATGGTAAGCAGCGGCAAAAGGATCACGAAGGCGAAGATCATGTAGTAGAAATACAACGAAAGGTCGTAGCTCTTGGCGTGGAAGGTCGTATAGCAGAAGACCAGCGCCGAAAGGGCAAGAAAAATGCCCATATATACGTATCCGATGGGATTGATGAAGTAAGACCTCATCTCTTTTTTATAGATCGCAAACATGGTTTCTTACTTCTCCTCCTTCTTGTCAGAATCAAGCCCCAGGGCGCTTTCGCGCTGTCCGTCGGCCGTTCGCCTTACGATATCCTTGGCAAGCTCCTTTTCCAGCGCCGACTTGTCGCCGCGCGAAACGCCCTGCTTACCGCGTCGCGCCCCTTGGCGCGTGGGCTTATCGGTGTCATCCACGATGGTGATGAAGATGTCCTCAAGACTCATGCCCAGCGTCTCAAGTCCCACAATGGCAAAGCCCTTCTGCGCCATCGTGAAGAAAAGGTTCTTGCGCACGTCGGTACCCGACGCACTCTCCACCGTGTAGGTATAGGCCTCGCCGTCGCGCTCGGCCAGCTGCTCGGCGTAGACCACGCCCGAAAGCTCGCGAAGAGCAGACAGCACCTCGCTCTTGGGGCCGCAGATCTTAACGTTGAAGCGGCGGCCTGCCTGCACCGCGCGGGTGATGTTTTCGGTCAGCTCGTTGGCCACGATCTTGCCCTTGTTGACGATCAGTATGCGGTCGCAGACCGCCTGCACCTCCTGCAAAATATGCGTCGAGAGAATGACGGTATGGTTCTTGCCGAGCGTGCGGATGAGGTTCCGTATCTCGATGATCTGCTTGGGGTCAAGACCGACCGTGGGCTCGTCGAAAATGATGACCTCGGGGTTGCCCACCAGTGCCTGCGCGATGCCGACACGCTGGCGGTAGCCCTTGGAAAGATGACCGATGAGGCGCTTATACACGTCGTAGATCTTCACGACGTCGCAGACCTCCTTGAGATGCTGCTCGCGGTTTAAGGTACAGCCCTTCAGCTCGTAGGTGAAGTTAAGATACTCCTCTACCGTCATGTCAAGGTAAAGCGGAGGCTGCTCAGGCAGGTACCCGACCTGCTTTTTAACAGCCAACGGCTCGTCCAGTACGCTGTGCCCGCCGATCTCCACCACGCCCGACGTGGCCGAAAGATAGCCCGTGAGAATGTTCATCATGGTGCTCTTTCCCGCACCGTTTGGGCCGAGAAGTCCGACGACCTCACCGCTCTCGATCTCGAAGCTTACGTCGTCCACGGCCGACAGATTGCCATAGTTCTTTACAAGATGCTCTATTTTTATCATAACAAAGCGTCCTTTCTTTACAAATACAGAGTCATTATATCATCTATTTATAACGGTTTTGTGAACATAACCGAAATATCGCGTGGAAATGTCGTTTTTTTGCGGTTTTAAGGGACGATGTGGGGTGCTTTTTGAAAAAAGCACCCCACACCCCGCAAAAACTTTTCTGAAAATTTTTACTACAAGGTCTGCAAAAACAATATTGTAAGAGTTTTTCGAGTCATTTTGGTTCTTCTCGCTAAAGCGAGAAGAACATATACGCCGCGAGCCACGCGACAGACAAAGAGAGCTCGCTCTCTTTTCTGCACGTGTAGCTTTCGCGGCTCAAAATGACGTAAAGTTTGTACAAACCCATTCAGCAAAAGTTTTCGTCCACCTTTTCAAAAGGTGGCGGGTTCCAAGGGCAGCGCCCTTGGCGTTCTCTCCCCTACATCTGTCCCGCTGTCAGTTTGATAAGGAGTTTCAGGTTATCGGGTTGCACTTTGGCCTCGTGGGCGGCGCGACAGCGGCGGAGCTCGCCGCATTTTTTACATTTATGCACGATAATATAGCCTTTTCGCGCATCGACCTCCACGCGAATCGGCTCCAGCTCGCCGCCGCAATCCGAGGCTCTGTCGCCGGGATTGACATCCAAGTGGAGCGACCACAGGCAAAAGGGGCAATGGTTGCGCGAGCTATAGCCCAAGGGCTCGACCTCGCGGCCGCAATGCGCGCAAAGAAAGCCCTGATCGTTCTTGGCAAACCGTTTTTGTTCCATAAAAGCACCTCAAAATCTCAAATATAGGAAGGACTGCTGCGTTCCGCCCGTAAGATAGACGAGCGAGACCAAAAAGCCGCCGACCGCAAGCGCGGGCGAGAGCCACCCGCCCCGTGCATGCTTGTCAAACCACGCCTTCGGACGCGGCGTTGCGCCGACGATCGCCACCAAAAGCAGCGGCAAAAGCCGCAAAAGCTCGTAGCGCGTAAGCGCCGTAAGAAAGGGGCCGCCGAAAAGCGAGCCGAAAAAGCGCGCACCCAACGAAAGATCCTCAACGGCAAAAATCAGCCAGCTTACAAGGATCACGGGAATCATCAAAAGCCGCCGCCAAGCACGCGGCAGACGCGCCGCAAGCGCGCCGAGGGGCGTGCGCCCCAGTGACAAAAGCAAGAACCAAAAAAGCCCCCAAAGAAGAAAATTCAAGGTCGAGCCGTGCCAAAGCCCCGTCAATACCCAAACGACCAGCAGATTGCAGATCACACGCCACGCGCGGCACCGACTGCCGCCGAGCGGAATATACACGTAGTCCCGAAACCACACCGAAAGCGTGATGTGCCACCGCCGCCAGAAGTCACGCGGACTCTCGGCGGTATAGGGATAGTTGAAATTTTCGGGAAGCGGCACGCCGAGGATCTCTCCGAGTCCCAAAGCCATGTCGGTATAGCCCGAAAAGTCGTAATAGAGCCGCAAAGCAAAGAAAACAAGGGCCAGCCACGCGCCAAGGACGCCGCGCGTTTCGAAATCCATGGCAAAAAAATACTCCCACGCCTCGCCAAGCGGCACGGCAAGCAAAAGCTTCTTCGAAAGACCGCACACAAATCGTCCGATACCGCGCGAAGCGCGGACGGAATCGGTCTTGGGTGCTGAAAGTGCTTCGCGGAGCGAGCCGTAACGCGCGATCGGCCCCGAAAGCAGCTTTGGAAAAAAGGTGAAGGACGCACCAAAGCGCAAAGGATTTTTTTCAACCGCCTCGCCGCGCGACACGTCGATAACGTAGGAAAGCGCCGAAAAGCTGTAAAAGGAAAGCCCAAGCGGCAAGGAAAGGCCGAGCACCGACCACCCAAGTGCCGCCGCGAGCGCATCGTAATATTTGAAAAAGGCGAGAAGCACAAGGTCAAATCCCACCGCCAACCAAACGCCAAGCCTCTTTTTCGCGGCCACGCGCCCGAAAAAGTAGTGCGCCACGCCCGACAAAAGCAAAAGCGGCAAAAAACGCGGCTCCCCCACCCCGTAAAAGATCAGGCTGAAAACGAGAAGCACCGCGTACCGCAGGCGCGGCGGACACACCAAATATACCGCCAAGCAAAGCGGCAAAAACAAAAACAAAAAACCAAAGGACGAAAAAAGCATACACGACCTCCGAAAAGAAATATGTATGCTCAGGAGGACGCCAAGGGAACTTTTTGAAAAAAGTTCCCTTGGAACCCTCAAAAACTTTTCTGAAAAATTTTACTAAAAAGTCTGCAAAAGCAATATTGTAAAAGTTTTCGCCCAGCCTTTTTAAAAAGGCTGGTGGGGTCGAGGGGCAGAGCCCCCGCGTTCTCCCCTAAGCGTCCTTTCTCATCTCGGTCTGGAAACGA
Source organism: Oscillospiraceae bacterium (assembly GCA_015064795.1). Taxonomy (GTDB): domain Bacteria; phylum Bacillota; class Clostridia; order Oscillospirales; family CAG-272; genus RGIG8775. The sequence goes on from SVRO01000018.1 coordinate 17,890, forward strand.
TATAGCGAGCGGTTTCGGCACCGCCGTCGAGAATGGCGGCAAGGCCGAGGCAGACGTCGTCAAGCGGATGGCGCGAGAGCGTGGTACGCACGCCCAGACGCTTGGCCACGTATTCGGGGAAGCCGTGAAGCATGGCGCCGCCACCGCTGAGCAGAAGTCCGTAGCGCGTAATGTCGGCCGAAAGCTCGGGCGGCGTTTCCTCCAAGACCTTGCGAATGGCGTTGAGGATGACCTCCGCCACGGGCAGAAGTGCCTCCTTTAGCATAGCCGCCGAGACGAAGACGCGGCACGCGCCGCCCATCTTTGTGCTTTTGCCCGTAATTTCCAGCTTGCGCGTGTCACAGCTGTCGGCAAGCGAGCCGATGCGGTGCTTGATGGCCTCTGCCGTTCCCTCACCCACTAAAATGGACTGCTCCTTCGCCAGATATTCCAAAATGGCCTCGGTAAAGGCGTCGCCCGCCTTTTTGGAAACGCCCGAAACCACGATGCCGTCGTGACTGAACACCGAAACACTCGTGGTACCGGCGCCGACGTCCACGAGGACGCCGCCTACCGCGCTCGCCACGCGAATTCCTGCGCCAAGTGCGGCCGCCACGGGCTTTTCTACGAGAGCCACCGACGACGCGCCCGCCTCAAAGCAGGCGTCCTCCAGCGCGCGCTTGGCGTTCTCGCCCACGCCGCAGGGGATGCAGGCCGTGACGGTCGGACGCCGAAAGAGAGAGGACGCGCCCAAGCGGTTGAGAAAGTCGCCCAGCATCAGCGAAGCCAGCTCGATATCGGCCACCGCGCCGCCCCGCACGGGCTTGGCGGCAAGCACCGAATAGGGCGTGCGCCCGATCATGCGCTTGGCCTCCACGCCCGACGCCAAAATGGCGTGCGACTGCGTGCGTACCGCGATCACCGAGGGGGCGCGCAAAAGAATCCCCTCTCCCTTGGCACAGATGCGGGTATTCGCCGTTCCCACGTCGATTCCGAGCTGATTGTTCATGGACTTCCCTCCCCAAAAACGAGTATTTTATCAAAAAAAAGCAAAAAAAGTTGCGTAAAAACGAAAAAAAGTGCTAAAAAATTGAAAAAAATTTGTAAAAGCCCTTTTCATTTTGCTTAAAATGTATTATAATGGATTTGTATATTATATTATACTACTTTCTTTCTTTTTTTTCAAGTACATTTTTTCTTTTGATACAAAATATTACGGAGGACTCCCAAATGAAACAGAAGTACACGATCACGATCGCAGACGTGCAAATGAACATCGTCACCGACGAAGCCCCCGAGGCCGTAGAGGCCACCGTCGGCATTCTTGACCGACGCATCCGCGAGATCTATCTGCAAAGCGGCAACCGCTGCCCCAAGACCGAGGCGGCTCTCCTTTGCGCGCTGGACTACTGTGCCGAGCGCAACAAGATGCAGGAGACGGTTGCAAGACTTGAGGAAGAAATAGAAAAGAACGAGGCCGAGGCCCTCCGCTCCGAAAACGCCGCGCTTGCCGTTGAGGTATCCTCGCTGCGCGAGCAGCTGGCCGCCGCCGAGGCTCGCTGTGAGGGAGCCAACGCCGACGTGGACATCGCAGGCGAGCAGCTTCGCATCCTCACGCAAAAGACCGTGGAGACCGAGGAGGTCGTGGACGACCTGAAGGCCGAGCTTGAGGCGCTTAAGGCAACCGTGGCCGAGAAGGACGCCGAGATCGCGCGTCTTTCCACCGCACTTGACGAGGCCGCTGAGGCCGTTGCCGAGGCGTTTGCCGCCAAGGAAACGCCTGTGATTGCGGAAACGCCCGTGGTTGAGGAAGCTCCCGTAGCCGAGGAGGCTCCCGTAGCCGAAGAAGCTCCCGTAGCCGAAGAAGCTCCCGTCGTAGAGGAATCTCCCGTAGCCGAAGAAGCTCCTGTAGTCGAGGAAACGCCCGAAAAGACCCCCGTGGCCGAGCTCGCCGACTCCACGCTTGAGACCTTTGAGATCGAGATGAAGCCTCTTCGTTCCAACGTGGACGAAAACCAACTCTCCATCGACATTTCCGCCGCAACGCCCGAGGAAAAGCCCGCCGAGGAGGCAAAGGCACCCGAGAAGAGCGGCGTAAAGAATGTAGAAAAAGAAAAGCAGAAGGCACAGAAGCGCGTGCGCTCGATGTTTGATCTGATCACCTTCGACAATGTGTGAGCTTCTCTGCCCCGCAGGCTCGCCGAAAGCCCTTGAGGCCGCGATCGAGGGAGGAGCGGACGCCGTATATTTCGGCGGCGTAGGCTTCAACGCCCGCAGAAACGCGCCGAACTTCACCGAGGAGGAAATGCGCGCGTCGATCGCGCTTGCTCATACGCACGGCGTGCGTGTCTACATAACGCAGAACACCCTGATCTTCGACCGTGAAAAAAAGGACTATTTAAGTGCGGCGGAATCTGCCCTCAGGGCAGGTGCCGACGCACTTATTGTTGCGGATATCGGCGGTGCCATGGAGATCAAACGCCACTTCCCCGATGCCGTGCTTCACGCAAGCACGCAGATGTCGGGGCACAGCGTCGAGGCCGCCAAGGCACTCGCCGCGCTTGGCTTCTCGCGTATGGTGTGCGCCCGCGAAATGTCGCTCGGAGACCTTGCGACCTTTTGCGAAAAATCGCCCATCGAGGCCGAGGTATTCGTCCACGGCGCGCTTTGCGTCTGCCATTCGGGACAGTGCCTCTTTTCGTCGGTCGTGGGCGGACGAAGCGGCAACCGCGGCGAATGCGCCCAGCCCTGCCGTCTGCCGTATGGGAATTCCTATCCTCTCTCCTTAAAGGATCTTGCGCTTGCGGCACATATCCCCACGATCAAGGAGCTTGGCATCGCGTCGCTCAAGATCGAGGGACGCATGAAGTCGCCCGAATACGTGCGCGACGTTGCCGCCATCTACCGCCGTCTGCTTGACGAAAACCGCGCCGCAAGCGGCGAGGAAATGCAAGAGCTTGCCGCCATCTTCTCGCGCGGCGGCTTTACCGACGGCTATTTTACGAAAAAGATCGGACGCGGCATGCTGGGCGTGCGCTCGGAGGCCAACAAGGAGACCTCGCGTGCGCTTGAGCCCTTCCGTGCCGTCACCAAAAAACGCCCCGTTACCATGACCGCCGAGATCCTGCGCGGCAAGCCCGCACATCTGACGCTCACCTGTGGTGAGGTGGTCGGGGAGGCTACGGGCGAGATACCCGTCCCGGCACTGACCGCGCCGCTTTCGCGCGAGGCGGTCACGAAAAATCTCTTAAAGCTGGGTGCCACACCCTTTACGGCGTCCTCGCTCACGCTCACGCTTGACGAGGGACTTATGCTTCCACTCTCGGCACTCAATGCGCTTCGCCGCGATGCCGTGGCATCGCTCACCGAAAAGCTCACCGCCACGAAGCCGCTTGTAAAGGAGACGCCCGCTCCCCTATCCCCCGTAAACCCCAAAAAGAAAACGCGAAGTGCCTTTTTCCGCACGCCCGAACAGATCCCAGCGTGCGCCAAGGATTTCTTTGACCTTATCTTCCTGCCGCTTGACCGCTACGACGGCTCGGTGGAGGGCGTTGCCCTGCCCCCCGTCATCTTCGACAGCGAGCGCGACAAGGTAAAGACGCTTCTGGGAGAAGCAGTTTCGCGCGGCGCGCACCACGCGCTGATCGGCAATATCGGACACCTGACGCTTGCCACCGATATGGGACTTATCCCGCACGGCAACATCGGCCTCAATATCACCAACAGCGCAAGTGCGGCAGTAGTCGAGAGCCTCGGCTTTGCCGACTGCATCCTCTCGCCTGAGCTCAGCCTCCCAAGGCTTCGCGATGTGGACGGAGCCACGCTTGCCCTCGTGTACGGTCGCATACCGCTCATGACGCTCGAAAAATGCATTGGGCGCGAGCTTGGCGGCTGCAAGACCTGCGAGAGCGACCGCCTGGCGCTTACCGACCGCCGCGGCATCTCCTTCCCCGTGAGAAAGGAGTGGGAGCGCCGCTCGGTGATCTACAACAGCCTCCCCACCGCCATGCCTGAAAAAATGCGCGAGCTACGCGCGGCGGGTATTGTGGGCGAGTATTTCCTTTTCAGCACCGAGAGCGTGGGGGAGTGCGCCGCCGTTATTGACGCCTACCAAAAGCAAGTCCCCCTGCCCTTCGCGGTGCGCCGACTTCCGAAATAAATATTCCGAGGCTTTTTGACGACGAATGGCGTAAAATATGCCTTTTATAAACAGGTTTGTATATCTACTGTCACCCTAGGGTGACAGTAGATATCCGAACCCGCTGTCACTTGCTCTTTTTGGCGCTTTTTGCGCCGATCTCACTCGCAAGGTCTTACCTTGCTTCGCTCGATCCACACAAAAATCACACAAAAATAACGGCGTGACAATTCGAAGAATTTATAAAAGAGAAGATTTTGCGCAAGTCGAGGAAAAAGGCTGATGGAATATGCGAATATTCCGAGGTCTTTTGACGATGAATGGCGCAAAATATGCCTTTTATAAACGGGTTCGTAT
>SVRO01000019.1 GCA_015064795.1 Oscillospiraceae bacterium
TGCAAACTTCACGTCATTTTGAGCCGCGAAAGCACCACGCGCAGAAAAGAGAGCGAGCTCTCTTTGTCTGCCGCGTGGCTCGCGGCGTAAACGTTCTTCGCACAAGGTGCGAAGAACCAAAATGACTCGGAGCCCCTTTTCAATAAAGTTTTTGCAAACTTTGTAATGAAAAATTCCAGAAAAGTTTTTGAGGGTGGTAGGGAACTTTTTTCAAAAAGTTCCCTACGCGTTCTCTCCCCGATAAATCAAAATTTGAATGCTTTTTTCTATGATAGCACATAGGGCGAAAAAAGTCAACTCCAAAAAATCGGTCGCGCGTTCCATGCTTTTTGGCAAAAATCTGACGGCGTTTTTGCGCTCCTTTCGATTTTTCGGGGGAAATGCGCCGTGATTTTTCCGATTGTGTCGAGCGGTTTTTCTTGACGAAATGGCAAAAAATGGTATAATCTCCTTACCGCACTCATAGGAGGTTCGTCTGCCTTCGGGGCGGAAAAAGAAATCGGGCAAAGGCCCGAAAAGGAGGATATATGAAAACAAGGACGAAAAAAATTCTGTATTCGGTACCGATTGTGGTGCTTGCGGTGTTGTGCGGATGTCTCATCTGGATGCTGCCGAGTGCAAAGGACGCGGGAGAGGATCTGCCCGTGATGGGAGAGCCCCAGGAGACCGAAAGTACACCCGCGGAGACCGAACCCGAAGAGACCGAGCCCCCCGAGACCGAGGAAGTGATCGATCTCTCTAGTAAGGGGCTTTTGTTTGAAAGTCTCGGTGATGGCACCTGCGTTGTAAGCGGCATTGGCAGTTGTACCGACGCTTTGGTCGTGCTTCCCGAAAAAAGTCCTGCAGGCGACCTGGTGATCGGCATTGGCGACTACGCCTTCCGTAATTGCAGTACGCTTCGCGGTATTGAGCTGACGGCGGCCATTCGCTCCATCGGCGCGTACGCCTTCTACGGCTCGGCCATCGAGGCACTTAGGATCCCTTCGGAAACGGTACGCATCGGCGAGTACGCCTTCTGCGGCTGTTATTCGCTTTCCGCAATCGATGTATCGCCCGAAAATCCGAATTATGCGGATGAAAATGGCGTACTTACGAGCAAATCGGGTGAAGTGATCCTCGCGTATCCAGCGGGAAGAAGCGACAACTTCTACAGCATCTCCGCCAAGGTACGCGAGATACGCACCATGGCTTTTTATAACTGCGACGCCATCAAGCTGATCCACTACGCAGGCAGTACGTCGGCCTTCCGTCAGATCCTCATCGGCGCGGGTAACGAGGCAATCGAGAGTGCCGTGATCACCTACTCGAGTGCCGCCGATCTCTTTACCGACGGCAGTGCCAAGGAGGAGACACCCGAAGTATCGGAAAAATAAAGCTTTCCGCTCCGCGTGATTGACAAAAAAGAAAAAATGTGCTAAAATAATAAAAGATGACAAGAACGAACGGAGCGTAGATGATGGCACTTGACGTAAAACAGGTCAGTACGGCGGCACTCGCGTATCTTGGCGATAGCGTATGGGAGCTTTTGGTGCGGCAGATGCTGGTGGGAGAGGGAATCTCCGAGTCCCGCCGCCTCAACACTGAGGCCCTTGGGTACGTAACGGCGAGCGCGCAGGCGGCGGCAGTCAAAAGAATTTTGGATGCACTCACCGAGGAGGAGAATGCGGTCTACCATAGGGGCAGAAATATTGGACATACCAACGTCCCCAAGCGCGCTACGGTGATGGAATACCGTATGGCGACGGGGCTTGAGGCACTGTTCGGCTATCTGCATCTTACGGGACGCTCCGAGCGTATAGAGGAACTTTTTGCTATGGCATTTAGAGAGGAGAGAGAACAATGAACAATCCAAAGGTTAAAATTACGGTCAAAAATTTCGGAACGATGATCGCGGAGCTTTATCCCGACATGGCACCTCTTACGGTGGAGAATTTTGTGGGACTCGTGGAAAAGGGCTTCTATAACGGCCTTATCTTCCACCGTGTGATCCCCGGCTTTATGATCCAGGGCGGTGGCTTTGACACGGATTACCAACAGAAAGAGACGGCAAGCATTCGCGGTGAGTTTGCCGCCAACGGCTTTACGCAAAACACCTTAAAGCACACCCGCGGCGTGCTTTCGATGGCGCGCACCATGGTGCCTGACTCGGCCTCCTCGCAGTTCTTCCTCATGCACAAGGATTCGCCGCATCTTGACGCGCAATACGCCGCATTCGGCAAGGTGATCGAGGGTGAGGATGTGATCGACGCGATCGCGGAGGTCAAGACCACCACCAAGATGCGCTACTATCAGGATTGGCCTGTGGAGGATGTCGTGATCGAGAGTATGGAGATGCTTCATGAGTAAGGTTGCGTGGAAGGGCGGTACGCTCCTCGCGCCTGTGCCGGCCGTGATGGTAAGCTGCGGTACGATGGAGAAGTCCAATGTGTTTACCGTGGCTTGGACGGGCATCATCAACAGTACGCCCCCTAAGACCTATATTTCGGTGCGTCCTTCGCGTCATTCCTACGGGATGATCAAGGAGAGTGGGGAGTTTGTTATCAATCTGACGACCGAAGCGCTTGTTCGTGCTACCGATTCCTGCGGTGTCCTTACGGGCGCGAAGGTGGATAAGTTCGCCAAATTCAAGCTCACCAAGGAGAAGGGACAACAGGTTGAGGCACCTCTGATCGCTGAGTCGCCGCTTTGCCTTGAGTGCCGTGTGACCGATATCGTTCCGCTTGGCACACACGATATGTTTATTGCCGATATCGTGGCGGTGGATATTGAGGAAAGCCTTGTGGACGGGGACGGCAAGCTGCATTTGGAAAAGGCCAAGCTTGCGGCTTACGCCCACGGGGACTATTTTGCCCTCGGCAAAAAGCTCGGCTCGTTTGGCTACTCGGTACGCAAAAAACGTACGCCAAAAAAGAAATAACCCAAAAAGAAGGTGTGCAAACACCTTCTTTTTTGTGATAAATTGATGTTTATCGGGGGGTTACGCTTAGGGAACTTTTTGAAAAAAGTTCCCTAAGAACCCTCAAAAACTTTTCCTGCGGGCAAAATGGGTGTTGCCGATCTGTAAAACGAACGAATGAGAAAAAACGAACGTAAGAGACGGTGTTCAAGTCATTTTGAGGCCGTCTCTTAAGACGGCCGAGGGCGCGCAAACGCTACATCGCCGAAAAGAAAGCGAGCTTTCTTTATCGGCGTGTAGGCTTTGCGCTGACGAAAAACGCCACGGCGTTTTTCGTCCCAAAATGACGTAAAGTTTAAGCGTACCCATGCGAGAAAAGTTTTCGCCCAGCCTTTTTCAAAAGGCTGGTGGGGTGTGGGGCAACGCCCCACATAAACAGACCGATAAATCAAAATTTGAAAAAAATGAAAAAAACTCTTGTGAAATGCGTGAAAATAAGGTATAATAGAGTGAATTATTGTAAATTCCGGAGATTTTTATGAACGAAAGACAAAAGCATATTCGAAATTTTTCTATTATAGCACATATTGACCACGGAAAATCGACGCTTGCGGATCGCATTCTTGAGGCAACGCAGACGGTGGCCAAGCGCGATATGGAGGAGCAGATCCTTGACAACATGGATCTGGAGCGTGAGCGCGGCATTACCATTAAGGCGCGTGCGGTGTGTTTGAGTTATCTTGCCTCGGACGGCGAGACCTATGAGCTCAACCTCATTGACACGCCCGGCCACGTCGACTTCAATTACGAGGTCTCGCGTTCGCTCAACGCCTGCGAGGGTGCGCTTCTCGTTGTGGACGCCACGCAGGGCATCGAGGCGCAGACGCTTGCCAACGCCTATCTTGCGGTTGACTCCAATTTGGAGATCGTTCCCGTTATCAACAAGATCGACTTGCCTTCCGCCAACGTGGACAAGGTGAGGGGTGAGATCGAGGACGTGATCGGCATTCCTGCTGAGGACTGTCCTGCCGTTTCGGCAAAGACGGGGCTTAACATTGAGCAGGTGCTCGAGAAGATCGTTACCGATATTCCCGCGCCCGACGGCGACGAGAACGCGCCCTTCAAGTGTCTGATTTTTGACTCCTATTACGACAGCTATCTCGGCGTCGTTGTCTACGTCAAGGTGGTGGACGGCTCGGTCAAGAGTGGGGACAAGATCCTCATGATGAGCAACGGCAAGACCTTTGATGTGGTCGAAGTCGGTAAGCTGGACGCCTTTGGGCTTGCCAAGTGCGATTCGCTTCGTGCGGGCGAGGTTGGCTACATTACCGCCTCGATCAAGAGCATTGGCGACACGCGTGTGGGCGACACTATCACGCTTGCTGACAACCCCACATCCGAGATGCTTCCCGGCTTCAAGGCGGTTCAGCCCATGGTCTACGCGGGTATTTATCCCGCTGACGGCGCGCGCTACGGCGATCTGCGCGACGCGCTTGAGAAGCTTAGGCTCAATGACGCGGCGCTTCTTTTCGAGCCCGAGACCTCGATCGCACTCGGCTTTGGCTTCCGTTGCGGTTTTTTGGGGCTTTTGCACATGGAGATCATTGAGGAGCGACTCGAGCGAGAGTTTAACCTTGATCTCATCACGACAGCGCCCAGCGTAATCTACGAGATCACCAAGCGCGACGGTGAGGTGGTTCGCATTGACAATCCGTCCAATTATCCCGCCGCCGACAGCATTGAGACGGCGTACGAGCCCATCGTGGCTGCAAGCATCATCACGCCCACCGAGTTTGTGGGCGGTCTTATGGATCTGTGTCAGGACAGACGCGGCACCTTCAAGGATATGAAGTATATTGACACCGAGCGCGTGGAGCTTTACTACGAGTTACCGCTTAACGAGATCATCTACGACTTTTTTGATGCTCTCAAGAGCCGCTCACGCGGTTACGCCTCGCTTGACTACGAGATGAAGGGCTACGAGCCCAGCAAGCTCGTGAAGCTGGATTTCCTGCTCAACGGCGAGCAAGTGGACGCGCTTTCCTTTATCGTTCACGAGGACAAGGCATACGGCCGCGCACGCAAGATCGCCGAGAAGCTGAAGGAAAACATTCCGCGTCAGCTCTTTGAGATTCCCGTGCAGGCGGCCATCGGCTCGAAGGTCATTGCGCGCGAGACCGTAAAGGCGATGCGCAAGGACGTGCTTGCCAAGTGCTACGGCGGTGACATTACCCGTAAGAAGAAGCTGCTTGAGAAGCAGAAGGAAGGTAAAAAGAAGATGCGACAGCTCGGCTCGGTGCAGGTTACGCCCGAGGCCTTCATGGCTGTGCTTAAGCTCGACGACGAGAATTGAAGATAAAGGGACAGGCTTTTTAAGCCTGTCCCTTGTCGTTTTATTTGCGTTTTTTTGAGGTGGACTTTTTTTGACCGTTTTTTGCGGTACTCTTGGAAAAGCTGTGCTTGGGATTGGTGCGAGCTTTTCTTTGTGCTTGTCCCGTTTTCGTCCGTTCGGGCGGCACAAGGCAATTTTGGTCAAAGCCGATGAGGTCCTCACGGCCCGCCTTTTTCAGCGCCTCACGCACGAGGTCGGCATTCGTGGGGCGGTTATACTGCAAAAGTGCGCGCTGAAGCTGCTTTTCGTGGTAGTCGGTAGTAACGTGTACGGGCTTCATGTTTAAGGGGTTGATACCTGTGTAGTACATGACGGTGGAGGCGGTACCCGGTGTGGGATAGAAGTCCTGCACCTGCTCGGGTGCGTAATGGTCGCGCTTGAGCGTTTGCGCCAGACGAATGGCGGCGTGAAGGTCGGAGCCCGGGTGGCTGGACATGAGGTAGGGCACGAGATACTGCTCCTTGCCAAAGCTTTTGGTCAGCTCAAAATAGCGTTTTTTAAACTGCTCGTAGACCTCAAAATGCGGCTTGCCCATGCAGTCGAGCACCGCGGGGGCGCAATGCTCGGGGGCGACCTTGAGCTGACCGCTGACATGGTCGCGCACCAGTTTTTTGAAGAAGTCCTCATTTTTGTCGAGGAGCAGATAGTCAAAGCGAATACCCGAACGGATAAAGACCTTTTTGACCTTGGGGAGAGCCTCAAGCTCCTTTAAAATTTCGATATATTCCTCGTGCGATACGCGAAGATTTTTGCAGGGCTTGGGTGCTAAGCACTTGCGCTCGGTGCAAACGCCGTGCTTTAACTGCTTTTCGCAGGCGGGCTCGCGGAAGTTGGCGGTGGGGCCGCCGACGTCATGGATATAGCCCTTAAAGTCGGGAAGCTCGCTTATGAGCTTGCCCTCTCGGAGAATGCTCTCCTTACTGCGCGAGCGTACTGTACGTCCTTGGTGGAAGGCAAGGGCGCAGAAATTACAGCCGCCGAAGCAGCCGCGGTTTTGCGTGATCGAGAATTTGACCTCCTCGATCGCGGGAACGCCGCCCACGGCCTTGTAGACGGGATGGTAGTCGCGTGCGTAGGGGAGAGAGTATACCCAATCGAGCTCCTCGCGCTCCAGGGGCGGCATGGGTGGGTTTTGCACGAGCATCTTATTGTCGTAATATTCTACAATGGCGCGGCCGTTTATGGCGTCTTGGTTTTTATACTGTACGCCAAAGGCCTCGGCGTATTTGCGCTTGTCGGTTTTCAGTTCGTTATAGTCAAAGGCGGCGGCAATGTCGTAATGCACGGGCTCGTCCCTCTGTGTCAGATAGACCGTGCCGCGCACGTCGCGGATCTTTTTGACGGGCACGCCCTTGTCAAGAAGCGTGGCAATGCGGATGAGAATGTTTTCACCCATGCCGTAGGTCAAAAGATCGGCGCGCGAGTCCACAAGAATGGAGCGGCGGATCTTGTTTGACCAATAATCGTAGTGCGCGAAGCGGCGCAGAGAGGCTTCAAGACCGCCGAGAATGATCGGCACGTCGCCGTATGCCTCGCGGATGCGGTTGCAGTAGACGATGGTGGCGCGGTCGGGGCGTCCTCCCATCTTACCGCCTGCCGAATAATAGTCGAAGCTTCGTTTTTTGCCCGAAACGGTATAATGTGCGACCATCGAGTCGATGTTGCCCGCGGTGACGAGGAAGCCAAGACGCGGACGGCCAAACTCGCGGAACGCGTCGGCACTCTTGTAGTCGGGCTGGGACAGAATGGCCACGCGGAAGCCCTTCGCCTCCAATACTCTGGAAATAATAGAAACGCCGAAGGACGGATGGTCCACATAGGCGTCACCCGTCACATACACGAAGTCGGGACGGTCCCAACCGCGTGCCTCCATATCGGATTTACAGATCGGCAAAAATTCGGTGCTTTGCATAATATCCTTTCCTTTGTTCAAAGGTACGTTTTTTATGTCATGATAATGGGGAATGTTTTCAAATTTTGATTTATCGGGGAGTTTATGTGGGGCGTTGCCCCACGCCCCACAAGCCTTTGAAAAGGCTTGACCGAAACTTTTCCTGAATGGGTTGGTACAAACTTCATGTCATTTTGTAACCGAGAAACTCTTTTGAGTTTCTCGGTTAGCGCAAAGCCAACACAAAGACAAAGAAAGCTCGCTTTCTTTTCTTTGGTGTGGCTTTTGCGCGTTGCCACCCAACTCGCGTAGCGAGCTGGGTGCAAAATGACTACGCAAACCAATCAAGCAAGGTTTTTGCGCCGCTTTTTGCAAAAAGCGGCCCGCCGGAGGCTCGTTTCCTTGCGAATGAAAGAGACCGATAAACTTCAATTTATGAAAATATTCATGTTTATGTGCTGTGATTTATTTTTTCTTTTTTGTTTTTTGAATGCCGAAAAAGCGGCGCAGGAAGGGAGCGAGAAGGGTGGGAGAGTGAATGACAACGATCTTCATAGAGAAAGCCTCCTTAGTTTTGTTTGAGGGCGTCTTTGTTGTCAGTATATGAAGAAAACCCGAGCTCTGTTCCTGATTTTGTCGGCGCGTGTTTTATTTCGCGTCTCGACTTTCGACGATAAAGATACCGCCCCTGCGAACCGCCACGAGCGCGCAGTTTTTTTCGATCTCGTTGGAGACGGCGAATTGGTAGTCTCTTTCAAGCCTTGCGTTCTTTAGGGGATATTTGCACCCGTCGATGTATACGCCCTTCACCTTTTTGTCTACGGCGAGGATCGAGAGGTACTTGTATCCGACGTTCAGCACAAGCTCGCTCGTCGATTCGATATAGCGCACGCGGTTGCGGCCGTCGGCGATCACGGCGCGCACGCCGTCGTGCCAAAGGCTTTCCAAGAGGGCAAGATTGGAGAGGGCGTGGTCGATGCGACCGTCAAGACCGCCGATGAGGAAGATCTGCTTGGCCCCCTTTTTTTGTGCGACGTCCACGGCCAACTGACTGTCGGTGAAATCCTTTTCGGCAGGCACCTGCATTTTTTCCACCGAGGGCGGAAGGTCATCGGTGAAGGAGTCGAAATCTCCCACCGCGAGCGTTGGCTTGGCACCAAGCCGCAGGGCGTTTTTATAGCCGCCGTCCGCAGCGATCACGAGGTCGTTTTCGGTTGGGCGGTCGATATAGCCCCCCTCGTAAACATTGCCGCCGAGATATATAAATGCGTTCATAGCTTATCCTTTCTTCCAATCGCGCTTATCCTTTAAGGAGTCGTACATCTCCAAAAAGCTTGCATGGCGCGAGGGCGCGATCTCGCCCTCCTTTACGGCATGGAGAATGGCACAGCCCTCCTCCTTGGTATGCGTGCATTTCTTAAAGCGGCAGTGGCCGAGATGCGTGCGAAACTCGCGCATGGTCGAGGGCAGTGTCTCCTTATCAAAGAAATCAAAGCGCACGAAATCCAAAAGCGAAAAGCCGGGCGTGTCGGCAATGTAACCCGTGCCGCCCTCGCAGGCGTAGGGGAAAAGCTCGACGTGCCGTGTCGTGTTTTTACCGCGTTCGATCTTTTGGCTGATCTCGCCCGTTTCGATGCTTCGCTCGGGGAAAAGTCTTGCCAATAGCGAGGATTTACCAACGCCCGAGGCACCCGCAAAGGCCGCGATCTTGCCCGTAAGATTGGTTTTTATATAGTCGGTTACGGCCTCCAAACCCTCGCCATTCTTGGCACTGAGGGGGAACACGGTAAAGCCTGCGTTGCGGTAAAGCGTGACCAGCTTTTCGGTGCTTTCGCCGTCAAGGTCGCTTTTTCCTACGATGATCACGGGCTCGATGCCGTTCGCTTCCGCGATCGAGATGAGCTTGTCCACCGTCGAAAGAATGGGGGAGGGAAAGGCCGACGCCATCGAGACGAAAAGCACGTCAAGGTTGGCAAGTGGCGGACGAATGAGTGCGCTTTTTCGGTCAACGATCTCGTCAAGCACGATCTCGGATTTTTCACCCTCGGCGGTCGGCTCCGAAAAGGGACGGTCGCCAAGGAGTATCACGTTATCACCCACGAGAGGGGTAATACCTGCATGACGGAATTTTCCGCGCGCGCGACAGGCAAGGAGTCTTTCTCCCTCCTCACCGTCTGGGCGGACATAATAGTTGCCGCCTACCCCTTTTATGATCCTTCCTCTGATTCGATATTCCATACGGTTATCCTGTTCTGCTATTATTTTTGTGTAATATAAAGCGTAATTTCCTTGGTATCGGTCTGCTCGGCACGAAGAACGTAGCCTTCCGGCAGATAGACGTGCGTGGCGGTGATCGTCTTCACCCTGCAGTCGTACCCAGCCAAGTAGGCCCTTGCGTCCTCCTCGCTGAGATACGCGAGATCGGGCAGGGGATTTGGCAGGGGGCGGCGCGCGACGGTGAGGTGAATGTCAAGCGGCTTTCCGTTTCGCCTGACAAGACGATCCTGTGCTGGCGATTGGGCAATGACCTTGCCGCTTTGCGTGGGGTAGGAGACGTATTCGACCGAGATCTTGTAAAGTTCTTCGTCAAGTCCGAAGGTCGAGGTCGAAAGGTAGGACTCGCCCACGAGGTTCGGCACGCGGACGAAGGTGTGGTTGTTTCGCTGGTCTGTAAGCATTGCCGAAAGAATGCTGAGGCTTACGATCACAGAAGAAAGAAGCGCGCAGAGAATGGCGGCAAAGCAGGTGCGCTTGTGCAGCTTTTTCCAAAGCGTTTTGAAGCTTTTTGGCTCGTCCTCGACCTTTTTTGGCTTGGGGGTGTGAAGATTTTCGAGAGCCTCCATAAGCTCCGTGGCCGACTGCGGACGCTTTTCGGGCGTTTTGGCCATAGCACCGAGAATCACCTCGTCAAGCGCGGGGCAAACGCCATCGCACACCATAGAGGGCGGAATGGGCTCCGATGAGACCTGCATGGCGGCGATTCGGCGGGGGTCGTCATCCACGAAGGGAAGCACGCCCGTTGCCATTTCATAGAGCGTGACGCCGAAGGAATAGAGGTCGCTCGTGGGATCGAGCGGACGCCCCTCGGCCTGCTCGGGACTGACGTACTGTACGGTTCCCACCGTGACCGAGCTTACCTCCTCGGTTTGCTGGGATAGGATCTTAGCGATGCCGAAGTCCATGAGCTTGATCGCGCCGCTTCCAACGAGAACGATGTTCTGTGGTTTTATGTCGCTATGGACGATGCCCTTTTTGTGTACTTCACCGAGCGCGGAGAGAATGGGGCGTGAGAGAAAGAGGATTTCCTCCTCGGAGAGCGCGCCCTTGGTGAGAATATGCTTTTTGAGGGTAATGCCCTCGATGTATTCCATGACGAAAAATTTATCGTCGCCCTCAAGTGAAACGTCCAAGATCTTTACGATGTTGGGGTGGTCAAACAGAGAAAGGACGTCTACCTCTTTCAAAAAACGCTTGACGGCCTCGCCGTCGGAAAGACGGTCGGGCGCAAGCATCTTGAGGGCAACGGTTTTTCCGTTTTCGCGATCGTACGCGCCGAAGACTACCGAGCATTCTCCGACTCCGATGATGCTGACGAGCGTATAGCGGCCGGAAAAGACGCGTCCGAGAAAATTGTCGTACCGTGTCATCGCGTCACCAAAGCTCAAGGAGAACGGCGGTGATGTTGTCGGTGCTGCCGTGTTCCTTGGCACCCTCGATCATAAGCTCGACCTTTTCCTCGGGAGAGAGGTCGCGGCGGTTGGCGATCGCCATACATTCCTCCTCGGGCAAAGCACCCGAAAGGCCGTCCGAGCAAAGTAGGATCGAGGTTTCCTTGACCTCCTCCTCGGAGAGCGCAAAGAGGTCGATGTCGGGGGAGACCTCTTTTTCGATGCCGACTGCGCGTGTGATGAGATTGCGGACGGGACTTGTTTTGGCCTCCTCGGGCGTAAGCTCGCCCGTGTCGATCATGTACTGAATATAGGAGTGGTCCTTGGATACCTGCAGGATATCCTTTGTATCTACGGTATAAAGGCGACTGTCACCAAGGTTGACCCACGCCACCTCGCGCGCGTCGATGACCACGGCAGCAATCAGCGTGGTACCCATGCCCTCGCTTTCGGGATGCTTCTCTTGATAGTCGCGAAGCGCGGTGTTGGCGCGCGAGGCGGCGTTGAAGAGGACGGCCTCGGCGTCCGTTAACGAAAGCGAAAGACGATTTTCCTTCAAATGTGTTTGACAGAGCGAGAGAACGGCTTCCGAGAAGCGATCCAGTGCCATGCGCGAGGCGATCTCGCCCGAGCTGGCACCACCCATGCCATCGCATACGGCAAAGAGATGCGCATTTTCTCCGATTGCATAGATACCGAAGCAATCTTCGTTATTTTCTCTGACGGTTCCGATGTCGGTTTTTCCAAAAAAATTCATACGTTTCCTTCCTTAGCCTCCGCGCGCCGAAGCTGTCCGCAGGAGGCGTTGATGTCGGCACCGAGCTTACGGCGCACCGTGGCGCGTATGCCGTGCTTTTCGAGAATTTCCGCAAAGCGTGCCACCGCCCTTTTGTCCGAGTGTGTAAAGTCACGCTCCTTGACCTCGTTGACGGGGATCAGATTGACGTGGATGGGCATGGTGGTGCTTCGCGAACGAAGCTTGCTATTGAGCAGATCGGCCAATTTTTTGGCCGTTTCGGGCGTGTCGTTTTTCCCTGCGATCAGGGTATATTCAAAGGAGAGGCGGCGTCCCGTGGTGGCAAAATAGTCACGGCAGGCGTCCAGCAGCTCCCCGATGGGATAGCGTTTGTTGATGGGCATGATCTCGCTTCGCGTGTCGTCGTCGGCCGCGTGCAAGGAGATCGAGAGGGTGATGGGCAGGTTTTCCTTGGCCAGCGCGTAGATCTTATCTACAAGGCCGCAGGTCGAGAGCGAGATGTGGCGGTAGCCGATATTCACACCGTTTTTCTCACCCACCAAATGCAGAAAGCGAATGACGTTGTCGTAATTGTCAAGCGGCTCGCCGATTCCCATCATCACGATGCCGTCGATGCGCTCGCCAAGATCCTTGGAGGCAACGATGATCTGCCCCAAAAGCTCGGAAGGCTCGAGGTCGCGCACCTTGCCGTCAATGGTAGAGGCGCAGAAGCGGCAGCCCATGCGGCAACCGACCTGGGTGGAGATGCAGATGGTGGTGCCGTGCTCGTAGCGCATGACGACCGACTCCACGCAGTTGCCGTCCGCAAGACGAAAGAGGTATTTTACCGTGCCGTCAAGCGCCGAAACCAGCTTACGCGCAACCGTGGGAAAGTGGCAAAAGGCTTTTTCGGCGATCTTCTTTTTGGTAGCCGCCGAAAAATTGGTGATCTCCTCGGGGGAGAGTCCCTTGTGCATTTGCGTGAAAAGCTGACCTGCGCGGTATTTCGGTTCGCCGATCGAAAGGAAGAATTCCGCAAGCTCGGCTTCGTTTTTACTTAAAAGATCGATCTTATTTTCGGTCATCGAAGGATTCCTTTCGTGTGAATTTGGCGATAAAAAAGCCGTCGGTGCCGTGGTCACACGGCAAAAGTGTGATCTGTCCCTCCGGCACGTCAAGATTTCCGACGCGGAAGGGCGTGAGCGAAAAGTCGGGGTGCTCGCGGAGAAAACGTGCCACGTTGTCCTCGTTCTCCTCGCGAAAGATGGTGCAGGTGGAATAGAGGAGCGTGCCGCCCGGCTTTAGGTAGCGGCAGGCGTTATTTAAGATGTCGTACTGAATTGCGGGAAGCGTTTCGCAAGAGGAAAGCTCCTTGTAGCGAATCTCGGGCTTTTTGGCCACGACGCCAAAGCCCGAGCAGGGCACGTCGCAGATGATGCGGTCGGCACTCGCAAGGAGGCGATCGTCAAAGTCTCTGCCGTCGCGCGCCTCGGTTTTTAGAATGGTGATGCCGAGGCGTTCGGCACTCTTTTTGACAAGCGAGAGCTTGTTCTCGTGCAGATCAAAGGAAAGAAGGCAACCCTTGTTTTCCATATCCAGTGCCGCGCCGAAGCTTTTGGAGCCGGGGCAGGCGCAGATGTCGTAAATGGTGTCGCCCGCGCGCGCACCAAGTGCCGCCGACGCGATCTGCGAGGCCTCGTCTTGCACAAAAAAGAGTCCTTCTTCAAGACCGATTTCCGTAGGCGTGGCGTTCTCTACGCGAATGCCGTGCGGCGCGTTTTCGGTGGGCGTGGCATCAAGTCCCCGTGCCGAAAAATCGGCAAGGAGCGCGTCGCGCGAGGTTTTCAGTGTGTTTACGCGTAACGTAAGTGCGGGTGTTTTTTCAAACGCGGCGAGTATGGCCTCGGCCTTTTCCTCGCCAAAGTCGCTCAAAAGCTTTTCGCAGAATTCCTCGGGGTAGGAGTAAAGCACCGAGAGGTAGCGCGCCGTGCCGTCCTCTTTTTTCGGAAGCGTCAGTGTCTCCTTTTGCCGCAGATAGCTACGGAGAATGGCATTGACGAAGCCGCGCGTGCGGCGCGGTGCCAAATTTACCGTTTCGCTTACGGCCGCGTGGTCGGGCACGCGGTCAAGAAAGCGAAGCTGATAAAGCCCCATGCGCAAAAGATTGCGCGCGGAAGGCTCTATTTTTTCGGGAGACAGAGAGGAAAGCGCGTCGATCAGATAGTCAAGCGTGATCTTTTTTTCGATGACACCGTAAACCAAAACGCAAAAGAGGGAGCGGTCTTTCCCCGTGAGGTTTTCCCGCTTGATCACCGTGTCCACGGCAATATTCGAATAGCTTTTGTCTCGCGTTACGCGGTCAAGCGTCGCAAGCGCTAACTCTCTTACGTTCATAATTTTTTCCTTCAAATTTTGATATATCGGGGAGGAACGCTTAGGGAAACTTTTTGAAAAAAGTTTCCCTAAGAACCCTTCAAAAACTTTTCTGGAATTTTTCACTACAAAGTTTGCAAAAACTTTATTGTAAAGGGGTTCCTAGTCATTTTGGTTCTTCTCGCTAAAGCGAGAAGAACATATACGCCGCGAGCCACGCGACAGACAAAGAGAGCTCGCTCTCTTTTCTGCGCGTGCGCTGTACGCGGCTCAAAATGACGTGAAGTTTGCACATACCCATGCAAGAAAAGTTTTGATCAAACTTTTTGGGGAGTTTGCGGGTTCCAAGGGCAGAGCCCTTGGTGTTCTCCCCGATAAACATCAATTTATTTGCCAATTTATTGTAACGTATCGCCAATGGCGATTTTTCTGCCGCGAATGAAGTCGGCGGCGTTCATTTTGCCCTTGCCTTCGGGAAGGACGGCGGTGAGGGCGAGGATGCCCTTGCCGCAGGCGATCGCGATCTCGCCGTCAAGCGAGAGGACTTTACCGAAATCGCTATGCGTTTCCTCGGTCGAGATCACGCGCGAGGCGGTGACCTTTAAGAGCTTGCCGTCGGGGGTATGCGTGAAGGCAAGCGGAATGGGCGAGAGGCCGCGAATGAGGTTGTGGAGCGCCGTGGCATCCATGGAAAAGTCGAGAAGGCAATCCTCCTTCTCGATCTTGGCGGCGTGGGTGGCGAGCGCATCGTCCTGCTTTATACGGACGGCGGTGCCGTTTTTAATCTGTTCCACCGTTTCGATGAGCGTCTTTGCACCAAGCTCGGAGAGCGCATCGTGTACCGTTTCAAAATTATCGTCTTCACCGATCACGTACTCGGCCTTGAGAAGCATATCACCCGTGTCGAGTCCGACGTCCATATACATGGTGGTGATACCCGTGACCTTTTCGCCCTCAATGATGGCTCTTTGCATGGGCGCCGCGCCGCGATAGGCGGGTAAGAGCGAGCCGTGGACGTTGATACAGCCGTATTTGGGGTAGTCCAGTACGTTCTTCGGCAGAATCTTACCAAATGCCACAACCACGATCATATCGGGAGCAAGCTCCTCAAGAAGCGAGGCGAATGCCTCGTCGCGTAAGGTTTTGGGCTGATAAACGGGAAGCCTCTTTTCCGTGGCAAACACCTTGACGGGCGGCGGTGTCAGCACGTAGCTTCTGCCCTTCGGCTTGTCGGGCTGTGTGACAACACCAATGACCTCCTCGCCGCTTTCCATGAGGGCGCGAAGGGTGGGAACGGCGAAGTCGGGTGTTCCCATAAACAAAATTCTCATATCGTTTCCTCGTTATTTTTTCTTTTTAACCGGTACCGCGCGGTCGATCATCAGCTTGCCATCAAGGTGGTCAAGCTCGTGGCAGAAGGCGCGTGCCAAAAGTCCCTCGCCCGTATAGTCCACCACCTCACCGTTACGGTTGAAGGCACGGACGGTGACGTACATCGGTCGCTTGGTGGTCACCTGCTCGCCCGGGATCGAGAGACAGCCCTCGACCTCGTACTGCTCGCCCGAGAAGGCAATGATGTGGGGGTTGATCAGCTCGTAAACCTTGTCGTCAAGCTCCACTACGGCAATACGGCGCAGAATGCCGACCTGGGGAGCGGCAAGACCGCAGCCGTCGGCGGCGCGCATGGTTTCGACCATGTCGTCAAGTAGGGTGAGAATGCGAGGCGTGATCTCCTCGACCTCGCGGCATTTTTTGCGGAGAACCTCGTCTCCGTATTTTACAATATTAAGCTTAGCCATAATATCATCCTTTCGGAAATCAAAGATTGGTGGGATTTAAGTCCACGGTAAGCGTGGTTTTTCCACCCGCGTACTTGGTGAACTCGCCAAGGAGCGAGGCAAAAAACGCACGGCTTTTTGCATTTAAGCGGCACTTGACCACAAGGCGCATACGGTATTTGCCGTCCACCTTGTATACGGGTGCCTCAAAGGGCCCATAGACCACGAGCGGCATATCGGGGTACTCCTTCATGGCGCGCGCGCGGAAGTCCTCGTGGAAGCGTTTGCAGGCGAGCATCAACTCGTTTTCGTCCTGCGAGATGACGTTGAAAAGCGCGATATCGCAGAAGGGAGGGAAAGTGAGAGCCTTACGGAGACGGATCTCGCGCTCGTAAAAGCCCTCGTAATCCTGCGCACAGGCGAGGCGAATGACCTCGTTGTCGGGGTTACTTGTTTGAATGACCGCCTTGCCCGCCTTGTCGGCGCGGCCTGCGCGCCCGATGACCTGCGTCAAGAGCGAGAAGGTACGCTCGGCGGCGCGGTAATCGTCAAGATAGAGTGACGCGTCGGCCAAAAGAACGCCTACGAGCGTCACGTCCGGGAAGTCGTGTCCCTTGGTTACCATCTGGGTGCCGAGCAGGATGTCGGCTTCGTGACGGCGGAAGGAGCCGAGAATGTCCTCGTAGGAGCTTCGCGTGGCCGTGGTGTCGGTATCCATGCGAAGAATCTTCGCGTGGGGAAGAAGCGTTGTCAGATCGCGCTCGACGCGCTGCGTACCGTAGCCAACGAACGAAAGATGCTCGCCGCCGCATGCGGGACAGGACTTCGGCGTGGGCTTACGCATGCCGCACATATGGCAGACCAGCGTTCCCTCGTCGTAGCTGCCGCGCTTGGTATGATAGGTCAGCGAAACGCTGCAGCGCTCGCAAAGAAGGGGCTGGCCACAGGTGCGACAGGTGACGAAGCTGTTGTAGCCTCGACGGTTCAGAAAAAGGATCGCTTGCTCTTTCTTTTTTTGTGTCTCCACAAGAAGTGCGGCGAGATTTTTGCCGATCGGTGCTATATTGCCCGTGCGGATCTCGCTGCGCATATCCTCGACCTCGACCTCAGGGAGCTTGGCATTTCCATAGCGTTTTTCGAGCTTTACGAGTGTATACACGCCGTCCTTGGCCTTTTTATAGCTTTCGATACTCGGCGTGGCCGAGGCAAGAAGCATCAGCGAATTGGTTTTGGCGCATCGGTAGCGCGCGATATCGCGTGCGTGATATTTGGGGCTCATGTCGGATTTATAGGTATGCTCCTGTTCCTCGTCCATGATGATAAGCCCGAGATTTTTCACAGGGGCAAATACCGCGGAGCGTGTACCGACTACCACGTCGGCCCTCCCGTCCTTAATGAGCGTATACGCGTCCACGCGTTCGCCGCCCGAAAGTCCCGAATGAAGCACTGCCACGCGCTTTCCGTAGCGTGATCCGAAGATCGAGAGGGTCTGCGGTGTCAGCGCGATCTCGGGCAGAAGCACGATGGCACCTCGCCCCGCCGCAAGCACGTGGTCAATGAGTGTGAGCATGACGCTGGTCTTTCCGCTTCCCGTCACACCGTAAAGAAGCGCACCGTTCGGCTTGCCCGAATCGAAAAGCCCTGCAAGCGTATGGAAGACCTTTTGTTGCTCCTCATTGAGCGTGATCTCTCGCTTTTCTTGCGTTTCGGCAGTCGCTACGTTGCGGTAGACCGTTTCGGTGCGGCAGACGACGAGGCCTTTATCGAGTAAGCTCTTGAGTTGTGTCTTGGTGGCCTTACTTGCCCCCAGAAGCTCCTCCTCGCTCATGCTTCCGTTTTCCAGAAGTGTCATGGCAAGTACCCAGCATTTTGGCGCGCGCGGCGTACCGTTTTTGGTAAGCAGCGCCTTTTTTAACTCCTCTTCGCTCGCTGCAAGCGAATAGCTTCGCTTTTGGAGGCCTGCCTCGGAGCTTTTTAGCTCGGTCTCGCGGCAGAGGTAGCCCAGCTCGCAGAGCTTTCGGATATGCTCGGCCGCCGAGGCGCGAAAACGCGATTTGAGCGCCGCCGACGAGCTCCTTCCGTGCTCCTTGATATACTGATAGATAAAAAGAGCCTGCATATCAAGCCCTTTTGGGTTTTGCGGAAGTTTTTTTTCGGTGATCGAATAGTATTCCTCAAAGCGTGAGAGCGATGCCAGCGGAAGCATGGCGTGGATCGCGTCCCCGTATGTGCAGAGCGTCATTTCCTTCATAAAGGAAACGAGACCCAGCATTTCCTCCGAAAGCTTTAGGCTTTCGGGGCAGAGCGAGAGGATGGGCTTTAGCTCCTTATATTCGCTCTTTTCTTTTACCTCGGCCACGAGTGCCAGATGGCGCTTGTTGCCCGCACCGAAGGGAACCGTAACAAAGGAACCGCGCACAACACTCTGCCTGAGATCCGGCGGCAGATAATAATCGTATGCGCGGTCGATGCAGTAAGGTATGTCAAGAACGTATACCAGTGCATATTCCTTTGACATGAGCTATCACCCTATTTTACTCGGCATCCTCGGCGGGCGTTACGTCCTCGTCATCCTCGATCACGGAGGGCGTGTCGTCGGTCTCGGGCTCCTCGGGCATGGTCTCCACGATGGTGTACTGTCCGTTATAAATGCGCTCGATCGCGATCTTTACGGCCTTTTCGTCCTTGAGCTGTGCGTCGATCATGGTGCTTACGGGCTTGTCGGTCTCCTTGTTGCCCGTCTGGGTCTTTTCAGCCGCTTCGCGCTGGCTCACGTATTCGTCGGTTACCTGACGCGCGCACTTGGCGGCGGCAATGGCAAGCTGATAGCGATTGAATTTGTCCTGAGAGAGTTCACTGAATGTGGGATGAAGCATAATATTCTCCTATCTGAATTTTGTTTTATTTTTCAAAGTAATGGGTTGCGGTGTTGGGGTTGCGCTTGGCCGAGAGCTGCTCGGCGCGGACGATGGCAAGAATGTCGCCTGCCGCGCGGTCGGCACCGCCGTCGTAATTATAGACGACGTAATCATACTCCAAGAAATGCGGAACCTCGGATTTGGTCTGCTCAAGTCGCTTCCTTATGGTCTCCTCATCCTCGGTGGCTCTGCCGCGCAGGCGTGCCTCCTGAATGGCGAAGGTGGGGGGCAGGAGCATGATGAGCACCGCATCGGGATATTTTTCCTTGACCTGCTTGGCGCCGTTGACGTCGATCTCGAGAATGATGTTTTTTCCCTCGGCAAGCACGCGCTCTACCGCTTCGCGCGGCGTGCCGTAGTAATTGCCGCAGTAAAAATTATATTCCAGCATATCGCCGTTTTCGATGCGCTTTTCAAATTCCTCGCGCGTGATGTAGAAATAATTGATGCCGTCGCGCTCACCCGGACGCGGGGCTCGCGTGGTGGCCGAGACCGAGAAGCGAAAGTCATCGGTGGCCAGAAGATGTGAGTTTACCGTGCCCTTGCCGCTTCCCGCGGGGCCGGACACTACGATCAAAAGTCCTTTTTTCATAAAGTTATTCCTTTTCTAATTCCTCGTCATACTCGGGGGCCTCACGGTTTTCAAGACGTCCTGCCAGCGTTTCGGTTTGAATGGCCGAGAGGATGACGTGCTCGGAGTCGGTGATGATGACCGAGCGCGTTCTGCGGCCGCAGGTGACGTCGATCGCGCGCCCGTCGTCCTTTGCGTTCTGCACGAGGCGCTTGATGGGAGCCGCTTCGGGCGAGGCAAGTGCCACGATGCGCTCGACGGCAACCATGTTGCCGAAGCCAACGTTGATAAATTTCATACGTTTATCCTGCTTTACTCAATATTTTGGATCTGCTCGCGGATCTTTTCCAGCTCGGTTTTTACGTCTACCACGAGATGCGCGATGTCGGAATCCGAGCATTTGGAGCCGACGGTGTTGATCTCGCGGTTCATTTCTTGGATCAAAAAGTCAAGCTTGCGGCCCGTGGGCTCGTTCATCGCGAGAATATCGTCAAAGGCCTTGAAATGCGAGCGGAGGCGCACCAATTCTTCGTCGATGGCAACGCGGTCGGCAAAGATGGCACACTCGGTAAGAATACGGTTTTCGTCGGCCGTTACCTTGTTGTCGGCAAGCACCTGACAAAGCCGCTCGCGCAGACGGGTGTGATAGCTGTGGATGCTCTGCTCGGAAAGGGCTTCGATCTTTTCGGTGATCGCGTGGATGCCTGCCACCTTTTCACGAAGATCCTTCTCGATGTTGGCACCCTCGGCAGCACGCCCGCGAAGAAAGGCGTCGACGGCCTCGGAAAGCACGCTCTCGATGTCTCGCCAATCCGATTCGGCATCGGCCTCGGGCTTGTGAACGCGGAAGATCTCTTGATTTCGTGCCACAGTCATCACGCTGATGTCATCGGCAAGCCCGAATTCGTCGCGCAGGCGGCGCAAAGCGTCGATATATCCCTTCGCGTACGCCGAATCGAGCGCGATCTCAACGCCAGCCGTCTCCAGCACCTCAATGCTGATCGAAACGTCGACCTTGCCGCGCGATATGCCCCGCGACTGCAGATAGGGCTTTACCTTTTCCTCAAGGAAGGAATAGGCGCGGGGGAGGCGCACATTACAGTCGAAGAAGCGGTTGTTGACGCTTCGGATCTCGACCGTGATATCCTTGCCGCCCTCGTTTCGCTTGGCACGACCGAAGGCAGTCATACTCTTTAACATAATAGACAGACCTCTCTTTATATATAAAAATATATACAAATATTTTAAACTATTTTTCCCGTTTTGTCAACCGCGCACGCCCTCTTTTTTAGCAAAAAGGGGATTTTTTTTCAAAAAATATAAAAAAACCAAAAAATGTTTGAAAATCCTCTTGCAAAAATCCGAAAAATGAGATATAATAATTTGAAAAAATATTTTGGAATGCTATTTATGGAGGATTTATAACATGGTAGTAGCAGGCGATTTCAGAAACGGTATTACGTTTGATGACGGACAGGGCAATGTTCTTCAGGTCATCGAATTCCAGCACGTAAAGCCCGGTAAGGGCGCAGCCTTCGTTCGTACGAAGCTCAAGAACGTGATCTCGGGTGCCGTGATCGAAAAGACGTTCAACCCCACCGACAAGTTTGAGAACGCATATATCGAGAGACGCGATATGCAGTATTCTTACGACGATGGTGACCTTTATCATTTCATGGATACCGAGACCTGGGAGGAGACTCTCATCGCTCACGACAAGGTGGATGACAACTTCCGCTTCGTAAAGGAAGAGATGATGTGCAAGATCGTTTCCTACAAGGGCAACGTATTTGGCGTAGAGCCCCCCACATTCGTGGAGCTTGCCGTTGCCGCAACCGACCCCGGCTTTGCAGGTAACACCGCAACCAACACTCTCAAGCCCGCAACGCTTGAGACCGGTGCCGAGATCAAGGTTCCGCTCTTCATCAACGAGGGCGATATTCTCAAGATCGACACCAGAACCGGCGAGTATCTCTCGCGCGCATAATTTAATTTCGAAATTTCGAAATGTCGCTTCGGCGGCAGAAAGGAGTTCAATATGAAGCTTACAGAAAAGGCTGCTTATCTCAAGGGTCTGGCTGACGGCGTGGCTTACGATAAGACCACGGCGGAGGGCAAGCTGATTGCCGCTCTTATCGACATGGTTGATGAGATGGCAAAGCAGATCGAAATTCTTGACGAGACGGTGGACGAGCTGAACGATTACATCGAGGAGATCGATGAGGATCTTGGCGACGTGGAGGAGTGTCTCTGTGAGGAGGACGACGATTACGACGATTGCGATTGCTGCGACTGTGATTGTGATGACTGTGATTGCGATTGTGACGATTGTGATTGCGATTGTGACGGTGACGACGGCGAGTTTTTTGAGATCCAGTGCCCCTCTTGCGGCGAGATCATTTGCTTTGATGAGAGCATCGACCCCGAGGAGCTGGTTTGCCCCGCTTGTCACGAAAAGATGGCTTGCATCGTAGACGAAGAGGACTACGAGGAGCTTGCTAAGGAAGATAAGTAATTTCCCAACAAATAAAAATCCCGTTCTTTTTCGGAAGAACGGGATTTTTTCTTTGCCCCCACTTTCAAATTTTGATTTATCGGCGGGAACGCTTAGGGGACTTTTTGAAAAAAGTCCCCTAAGAACCCCCAAAAACTTTTCTGGAATTTTTCACTACAAAGTTTTCAAAAACTTTATTGTAAGTGGGCTCCGAGTCATTTTGGTTCTTCGCACCTTGTGCGAAGAACGTATACGCCGCGAGCCACGCGGCAGACAAAGAAAGCTCGCTTTCTTTTCTGCACGTGGTGCTTTCGCGGCTCAAAATGACGTGAAGTTTGCACATACCCATGCGAGAAAAGTTTTCGTCCACC
>SVRO01000020.1 GCA_015064795.1 Oscillospiraceae bacterium
CACCCTCGGAAAGCTCGCTCGGCACGAGAATGCCTCGGTCATCGTAATATTGAACCGTTCTCACCGATACGCCACAGAGCTTTGCTATTTCTCCCGTCGTGTATTTTGACATAGCTTATCACCTCCCAGAGCCCATTATACAACATTACGCAGCGTAACGAGCAATACCTCACGTAGGGGGATTTTTATAAAATTCTCGATGATTAGTTGAGTTTTCGTGTTTCTCGGTATTTTTTAAGTATATTATATCACATTTTTATAAGCTGCGCAAGAATACAGGTAAAACCCCTCACTCCGAACAGAACGAGGGATCATGTTGTTTCTGTTTTTATAATATTCGAATTCGTATTTTTCCAAAACTGTCCTTAAGAATACAACTCATTCCTGCTCCCATTTTTATATTCTCTTGATGCAATAGCAAAGCCCGATCCATCGGTCAAACTTATGCGCAATGTCGTCAATTCTTGCCGCCCTCTCAAAGCCGAGTCTATCGTGAAAGGCAAGGCTCGCTTCGTTCTCCGAGGTGATGAGTGAGATTATGTTGCGAAGCCCCATCTCCTTTGCCTTTTGCTCAATCTCGTCATAAAGTGCCTTACCAATTCCCTGCCCACGCGCCGCGAGTTCCACGTAAAGAGAAAGGTCGGCCGTAAACCGATAGCCCCCTCGCACATTAAAATCATTTAAATAGGCGTAGCCCAAAATCTGCCCATTTTCCTCATAAACAAGGTAAGGAAACCGCGCGGAAATGTCTTTCACTCGTGTGCCGAAAGCCTCCTTTGAAAGCGGCTCAAGCTCAAGCGTAAAGGTCGTGTTTTCAATATAATAATTATAAAGCGCCGTCAGTGCGCTTATGTCTCTTTCTTCTACTGGACGAATCATTTTTCTTCTCCCTTCGCCGTACTCTCGTAGCATTATATCACACACCTGACTTTTTGTCAATTTTTCCGAAATGCAGGAACAAAATCCTTTTTTTCTCGTCTATAGAAGCAGAAAAACAGAAAGGAAAAGTTGACCATGAAAAAGAAAATATTCATCTCGTCACTCTCTCTTTTGCTTGCCACGCTGATGCTTTTTTTCTGCACCTCGTGCGGCGGTCTCACGATAAAGGCATCGGCTCTTTCGGCCGCCTATTCCAGAAAGACCACCGATGAGGGCGAGGTTACCGAGGATTTCAAAAACGCGGTCGCAAATTTCTCCTTTGATCTCTTGGAGGGAACACTGGCAAATGCCAAAGAAGGCGAAAATTTGCTCGTCTCTCCGATCTCGGCACTTCTCTGCCTGGCTCTTGTCACCAACGGCGCGGCGGGCGAAACACGCGCCCAGCTAAAAGAACTTCTTGGCATGGATGTGGAAACGCTCAACAAGGCCGCCTACGCTTATGCCCGCTCGCTCACGTCAGGCGACGGCTTCAAGGTGAAGCTTGCCAATTCGGTTTGGTTCAAAGAGACCGAAACGCTCACCGTAAGTGAGGACTACCTGCAAACCTGTGCCGATTGGTACGACGCCGAACAGTTTGCCGCTCCCTTTGACGACTCTACCGTAAAGGATATCAACGGGTGGGTCAAGAAAAACACCGACGGCATGATCGATTCGATCGTTAAGAATCTTCCGCCAAGTGCCGTAATGTATCTGATCAACACACTCGTTTTCGATGCCAAATGGCAAAGTGAATATGAAAAGAAACAAATCACAGACGATGAATTTCATAATTATGACGGCACAAAAAAGAACGTGAAAATGCTCTGTTCGGATGAAAGCAAGGTATTGCGCGTCGAGGACGGTATCGGCTTTTCCAAGAACTACAAGGGTGGAAAATATAGCTTCGTGGCTCTGCTTCCCGACGAAAATAAAAATATCTACGAATTTGCCGCCTCGCTTGACGGCACGGATTGGCTTTCCATGTGGGAAGCCAAAGAATACTACCCCGTAAACGTCAAAATTCCCGAATTCAGCTACGATACGGGCTTTAGCCTCAAGGAAATTCTGCAAAACCTCGGCGTAACCGATATGTTTGATGCAAGCCTTGCCAACTTTTCCGCCCTTGCAAGTTCGGAAAACGGCAACATCTACTGCTCCGAGGTCGCGCAGAAGTGCTTCATCGACGTCAGCCGCAACGGCACAAAGGCCGCGGCAGTCACTTGGGGCGCGATGACCGAAGGCTGTGCCGAACCGTCAGAGCCGCTGAACATCTTCCTTGACCGTCCCTTCGTCTACGCCATCGCGGATAACGCCACGGGCCTCCCCCTCTTCCTCGGTATCGTAAGCAACCTTTGAAATTTCAAATTTTGATTTATCGGGGAGTTACGCTTGGGGAACTTTTTGAAAAAAGTTCCCCAAGACCCCTCAAAAACTTTTCTGGAATTTTTCACTACAAAGTTTGCAAAAACTTTATTGGAAAGGGGCTCCGAGTCATTTTGGTTCTTCTCGCTAAAGCGAGAAGAACATATACGCCGCGAGCCACGCGGCAGACAAAGAAAACTCGTTTTCTTTTCTGCGCGTGCGCTGTACGCGGCTCAAAATGACGTGAAGTTTGCACATACCCATGCGAGAAAAGTTTTCGCCCCTCCTTTTTTAAAAGGAGGGCGGGGTGTGGGGCGGAGCCCCACATCGTTCCCCCCTACAAACATCAATTTATGTGTTTCGTTCTTTACAAAAAATCAGGGCTATTGCAAAGCAATAGCCCTTTGTCTTATTTCTTCACCTGAATGCCAAGCTTTTCTACAGCGTTTTCGCGCATCTTGTACTTGAGGATCTTACCGGCCGCATTCATCGGGAAGGTATCCACGAAGTCAATATAGCGCGGCACCTTATGGCGCGCCATGCTTGCCGCCACGAAGTCCTTCATCTCCTGCTCGGTCATGACCTCACCCTCCTTCAGAATGATGCAAGCCATGATCTCCTCACCGTATTTCTCGTCGGGAACACCGATGACCTGTACGTCTCGCACCTTCGGGCAGGTGTAAATAAACTCCTCGATCTCCTTGGGATAGATGTTTTCGCCTCCACGGATGATCATATCCTTAAGACGCCCCGTAATCAGATAGTTGCCTTCGGGCGTACGGCAGGCAAGGTCACCCGTGTGGAGCCAGCCCTGCGCGTCGATCGCGGAGGCTGTAGCCATCGGCATCTTGTAATAGCCCTTCATAATGTTGTATCCACGCGCCACGAACTCGCCGTTCACACCGTCGGGACACTCCTCTCCCGTTTCGGGGTCAACGATTTTGCACTCGACATGCGCGAAGGCACTGCCGACAGTCTCGGTGCGCACCTCTAAGGAATCATAATAGCTACTCATCGTACAACCGGGGGAAGCCTCGGTCTGTCCGTAAACCGAAACGATCTCCTTCATCTGCATACGGCCTCTCGCTGCCTCTTTCATCAGGTCTGCCGGGCAGTTTGCGCCCGCCATGATACCGATACGCATATGTGAGAAGTCGGTCTTTTCAAAATCCTCGTGCTGCATCATCGCAATGAACATCGTAGGCACGCCGTTAAAGGCGGTAATATGCTCGTTGTGGATGCAAGCGAGCGCGGGCTTGGGCGAGAAGTAAGGCAGCGGAAGCATGGTGGCACCGTGCGTCATCGATGCGGTCATCGAAAGCACCATACCGAAGCAATGGAACATCGGCACCTGGATCATCATACGATCGGCCGTGGAAAGATCCATATGGTCGCCAATATATTTTCCGTTATTTACAACATTATAGTGAGTAAGCATAACACCCTTGGGGAAGCCCGTCGTACCCGAGGTGTACTGCATATTGCAGACATCGTCCTTATCGACGGCGGCGGCCATACGGTAAACCTCCTCGACAGGTACACGCTCGGCAAGTGCGAAGCAATCGTTCCATTCGAGACATCCTTTTTGGCGGAAACCAACCGTGATCACATTGCGCAAGAAGGGGAGACGCTTCGTGTGCAGAGGCTTACCGGGCTTAAGCGTAGCAAGCTCGGGACAAAGCTCCGCAAGAATTTGCCCGTAGTGGCAATCCTTCGCGCCCTCGGTGATAATGACGGTATGCGTATCGGATTGACGAAGCAGATATTCTACCTCGTGGATCTTGTAAGCGGTGTTTACCGTAACAAGAACTGCACCGAGCTTGACCGTTGCCCAGAAAGCAATGTACCACTGTGGCACATTCGAGCACCAAACGGCAACGTGAGAACCCGCCTTAACACCAAGCGCGATCAGGACGCGAGCGAACTGGTCCACGTCGTCACGGAACTCGCTGTAGGTACGGGTATAGTCCAGTGTGGTATACTTGAAGGCATACTGGTCGGGAAACTCCTCAACCATGCGGTCAAGCACCTCCGAGAAGGTCGCGTCAATCAGACGATCCTTTTCCCAAACGTATTTACCCGTGTGTGCGCGGTTATAGTAGAGAGCCTTCTCGTTACGAGAAGTATCCCCGAATTGCTTCATAAAGTTTACAAACTGCGCGAAGATGATCTCCATATCGTCCAGCTCCTCGCACCATTCGGGGTTCCAAACGAGCGAAATAAAGCCGTCGTAATTCACCGAACGAAGCGCCAGCATCATCTCGGCAATCGGAAGCGCACCCTCGCCCATCAGACAGTGGCAAAGCTCACCGTCCACGATCTCCGCGTCGCTGATATGAACGTGGCGGACGTACGCGCCAAGATTCTGGATCATCTGCTCGGGTGTCTCGCCACTCTCAAAGAAGGAGGCCGACATATCCCAAAGCGCACCAAGATTATCGCAGGCAAAGTTATCCAGTAGGTCACGAAGAAGCTTTGTGCGGCAGAAAAGCCCTGCCGTTTCTACGGTCAGCGTGACGCCCGCCTCCTCTGCCATCGGAAGCACTCGTCCGAGAAGCGCACGGGCGCGCTCAAAGGCCGCTTCTGCATCCTCTGCCGTCGCCGCGCGCACGCGGACGTAAGGAATGTGAAGATTTTTCGCAATCTCCATACAGGACACGATCTCCTCCAACGTTTTCTCCGCGCTGGCGGCGTCGGCAATGTCACCGATCACATCAATACAGGGGATCGAAAGCTTGCGCTCGTAAAGCCGGCGAAGCGTAGACGCGGCCGCGTAGTCGTGAAACGCGCCGTCCTTGTCGGTAAACAGCTTATTATAAATATTATGAAGCTCAATGCCCTGAAACTTCACGTTTTCGGCCATTTCGCAGAATTCTTCAAAGCTGATCTCATGCCAGCCCTTCGTGGAAAAGGAAAGTTTCATGCTTACGCCTCCTCGTATACGATCTTATTAACGGCACCGAGATATGCACGGATTGCCGCCCCCATGATATCGGTGGAAATACCGTTACCCGAATACAGCTTGCCGTCTGCACGCAAACGCACCAGCGCCGAGCCCATAGCCTCCTTGCCCTCGGTTACGGCTTGGATCTGGAAATCGTCCAGCTCATAGTGGTGACCGATGATCTGCTCGATCGCGCGGAAGGCGGCGTCTACGGGGCCATCACCGATGCAAACGCCCTGCATGCGTGTCTCGCCTTTTTTGAGCGTGATCTGCGCGCTCGATGCGATGATGTTGCCGTTGTTGATCACGTAATTTTCAAGCACATAGGTCGCGGGACATTGCAGTGCCACGCTTGCCACAATGGCCTCCAGCTCCTTGGTTCCCACCTTTTTCTTGGCGGCCACGCGCAAAAATTCCTCAAAGACCTTGCCAAGATCCTCCTCGCCAAGATCGTAACCAAGCTTAAGAACCGCTGCCGCTACGGCGCTCTGATCGTCGGCGGCATCGAGATACCAATCGCCCTTCTCTGCCGCAAGAGCGGTCATCACGGGCTTATCATTTTTCGCATTATCAGCAATCCAAAGGATCTGTCCTACCGTACGGTGAAGCTCAGTGAAGCGAATTGCCGAGGAAAAGCCGTAACGGTCACCGCAATTGCGCACCACGTCGGCAAAGGTCTCAAGCGGAATACCCGTACCGCCAACCGAAGCCTTTACACCTGCCGCACCGCGACATACGGCAAGAATTGCTTCGGCCGAAGCGAGTCCGTTCTTGTTGTCGCAAGAAACGCTGACAGGAAGCGAGGTCTTGGCCATAACGCTCTGGGCAAAGGCCGCAAAATCGTCGGGAAGAAGCTCGGCGGCACTGTCGCAGATTGAAACGCTCGTCGCACCCGCCGCCTCGGCCGCCGCAAGCGCCTCGGCCAAAAACTCGGGCTCGGCGCGCGTAGCGTCTACCGCGCAAAATTCCACATCCGCACACACTTCCTTCGCCATAGCGACGATATGCGAGATCCACTCGATCATTTTGGGTGCTTTTTTATGGCAAATATATTCCATGCCGACAGGCGAGGTCGGCAATTCAATACGAATTCTCGGCTTGGAGGCATGGCAAAGTGCGGCAGCCGCATCCTTTACACTTTCCTCGGTAAGTCCCGCGCCCACCGAAAGTATGCTCTTTTTTACAAACGAGGAAACCGTCTTTACCAATAAAATATCGGTCTTGCCGCTCTTGATCTCGGGCAGCTCGATCACATCCACGCCGAGTCGCTCCAAATGACGCGCAATCTCAATCTTTTCCTTAAAGCTAAATACGCTTCCCTCACGGCAAAGCGTGCCGTCTGCCACAACGATGGTTTTCATACGTTTCTCCTTTCAAACAAAAAAGTCCTCGAAACAGTTTCACTGCTTCGGGGACGAAAATTCTTTCGCGGTACCACCCCGGTTATTGCTTTCGCAATCACCTCATCGGATTCCATCAAATCCCAGGTCTGTAACGGGACCACCCGTAGCCACTTACTAAATTCTGCGGCTCTGCTCCGGAACGAGACTTGCCTTGTCCAATCACGCTGCCTTACACCAACCGACAGCTCTCTATGCCGAAGAGGGACAGACCTTAATTCCTTCGTTGCATTTCAAATGATAAAAAATTATATCACACTTTTTTCGTCCTGTCAAGACGTTTTTTCACATTTTTTAAGATAAAAATCGTCAAATTGATGTTTGTAGGGGAGTTACGCTTAGGGGACTTTTTGAAAAAAGTCCCCTAAGAACCCCCAAAAACTTTTCTGGAATTTTTTACGACAAAGTCTGCAAAAGCTTTATTGTAAGGGGGCTCCAAGTCATTTTGGTTCTTCTCGCTAAAGCGAGAAGAACATATACGCCGCGAGCCACGCAGCAGACAAAGAAAGCTCGCTTTCTTTTCTGCGCGTGCGCTGTACGCGGCTCAAAATGACGTGAAGCTTGCACATACCCATGCGAGAAAAGTTTTCGCCCAGCCTTTTGGGGCAGGCTGGTGGGGTGTGGGGCAACGCCCCACATAAACAGACCGATAAATCAAAATTTGAATGAAGAAAGCTTCCGGAAGAGTTAAAAACAAAGAAGAAAAAGGGGTACGTTTTCGTACCCCTTTGTCAAAGACAAATAAGATTATTTGTATTTGCGCTTTCTTGCGGCTTCAGACTTCTTCTTACGCTTAACACTAGGCTTTTCGTAGTGTTCTCTCTTGCGAAGTTCGGTGAGGACGCCGGAACGAGCGCACTGACGTTTAAAGCGACGAAGGGCGCTATCCAAAGACTCGCCTTCCTTGACTCTAACTTCTGCCATTACTTATTCCCTCCCTCCGCATGCTACGGTTTTCCGTAACAATACTCTTTTGCTATTATACAACAAAACTTCTCACTTGTCAATAGCCCTGAAAAAATTTATTATATATTTTTTTAAGGCTTAATTACAATGTTGACGATCTTGTTAGGAACGGCGATCTCCTTGACTACCGTCTTGCCCTCCAGATACGAGGCCACAGCCTCCTTGGCAGCGGCAATCGCCACTTCCTTCTCACAATTCATCGGGATCTCGACGTTGGCACGCACCTTACCGTTGATCTGCACGGCGATCTCCACCGTAGCATCCACCGTCTTGGCCTCGTCGTACTTGGGCCACTCGGTAAGCGAGCAAAAGCCCTCGCCACCCATCTGCTCCCAAAGCTCCTCCGAGAGATGCGGAGCGAACGGGCAAAGAACGGCAATAAACGACATGAGCTGCTCTCTTGTGAGCGAGCCTGCATCGTAGATCTCGTTGAGAAGTCCCATCATCGCGGCAATGGCGGTGTTGAACTTCATCTGCTCGATGTCCTCGGTGACCTTCTTGATCATCTTATGGAACGAGCTTTCCAGCTTCTTGTTTTCCGTATCCGAAACCATACCCGTAAGCTCGGCCACACGGTCAAGGAAACGCTTACAGCCCTTCACGCTGCTCTCTGACCAAGGAGCCGCGCTTCCGTAGTCGCCCATAAAGAGCACGTACACGCGAAGCACGTCGGCGCCAAATTCGTTGACGACGTCAAGCGGGTCAACCACGTTGCCTTTGGACTTGGACATCTTTTCGCCGTCGGGGCCGAGAATAAGTCCCTGCGCCGTTCTCTTAGCGTAAGGCTCCTCCACAGGCACCTCACCGATGTCGTAAAGGAAGCGGTGCCAGAAGCGCGAATAGATCATGTGACGCGTCACGTGCTCCATGCCGCCGTTGTACCAGTCAACCGGCAACCAATATTTCATCTCATCCATATCGGCAAGCGTCTTATCGTTCTTGGGATCAATATAGCGCAGGAAATACCACGACGAGCCTGCCCACTGGGGCATGGTGTCGGTCTCGCGCTTGGCCTTGCCGCCACACTTGGGGCAGGTGCAATTCACGAACTCCTCGATCTTGGCAAGCGGGCTCTCGCCGCCCTCACCGGGTGCGAATTCACTCACGACGGGAAGCTTCAAGGGAAGCTCATCATAAGGCACGGGAACCATACCGCACTTCGCGCAATGCACGATCGGAATGGGCTCACCCCAATAACGCTGACGGTTGAAGGCCCAATCCTTCATCTTATACTGTACGCCCTTCTCACCGATTCCCTTCTCGCCAAGGTAAGCAAGCATCTTATCAATGGCTTCCTTCTTGGTCGTAATGCCGTTAAGGAAATCCGAATTGATCATATTGCCGTCACCCGTATAGGCCGCTTCCTCTACGTTGCCGCCCTCGATAACGGGGATAATATCCAAACCAAACTTCTTAGCGAAGTCGTAGTCTCTCTCGTCGTGCGCAGGAACCGCCATAATGGCACCCGTACCGTAGCCCATCATCACATAGTCAGCAATAAATACGGGGATCTCCTTACCGTTTACGGGATTGATGGCCGTAAGGCCCTCAATGCGAACGCCCGTCTTATCCTTGACGATCTGCGTACGCTCGAACTCGGTCTTCTTTGCGCACTCCTCGCGGTAAGCGAGAATAGCATCCATATTGCCGATGCGGTCGGCATACTTATCGATCATGGGATGCTCGGGCGCGATAACCATGAAGGTCACGCCAAAGAGCGTGTCAGGACGCGTGGTATAAATGCGAAGCGTCTCGTCGATGCCCGAAATGCTGAAGTTGACGAAGGCACCCGTGGATTTTCCAATCCAGTTGATCTGCTGCTGACGAACCTGCGGCAGATAATCCACCTTGTCAAGTCCCTCAAGAAGCTTATCGGCGTACTCGGTAATACGGAGATACCAAACGTCCTTGGACTTCTGAATGATATCACTGTGGCAAATATCACACTTGCCGCCCTGCGAGTCCTCATTGGAGAGAACCACCTTACACGACGGGCAGTAGTTGACGAGTGCGGTGCTGCGGAAAGCAAGTCCCTTCTCGAACATCTTGAGGAAGATATACTGCGTCCACTTGTAGTAGTCTTCCTCGGTGGTGTCGATCACACGCGACCAGTCGAACGAGAAGCCCACGCGCTTAAGCTGCGTGGTAAAGCGCTCGATATTGGTGTCGGTCACCTTTCGGGGATGGATACCGGTCTTGATCGCGTAGTTCTCGGTGGGAAGACCGTAGGCGTCAAAGCCAAGCGGGAAAAGGACATTGTAGCCCTCCATTCTGCGCTTGCGGCTGATGACCTCAAGGCCCGAATACGCCTTGATGTGTCCGACGTGCATGCCCGCACCGCTCGGATACGGAAACTCTACGAGTCCGTAAAACTTGGGCTTCGAGTGATCGCTCGACGCCTCAAAGATCTTTGCTTCTTCCCAACGCTTTTGCCACTTGGGTTCGATGGATATGTAATCGTGTTTCATAGCCTTCACCTCAAAATTTTAATATTCAAGCACGGTTTTGGTATCGCCGTACAGTTTGTCCAAATTGTAAAAATCTCTTGCCTCGCGGCTGAAAACGTGAACGATCACGTTGCCGTAATCCAACACGATCCATGAGTGATTGCCGCGCCCCTCCACGTTATCGGGCTCGACGCCACGCTTGCTGATATAATCCTCTGCCTCACCGGCAAGGGCCTTTACGTGCGTGCTGGAATTACCCGTACACAACACGAAATAATCGGCAATCGAGGTCTTTTCTCCCACCTCAAGCACCTTCACCTCACGTCCCTTTTTCTCGTCAAGACGCGCGGCGATCGCCTCAGCAAGAGCCAACGGCGTTGCGTCAGCAAGCGAGGTGAGCACCTCGCCCGTCAAAATCTCGTTCTTTTCTTCCATTTATTTATTCCTTCCCAAAATATTTCCTATTTATTCGATCGGCAAGCCCTCGCTCGCAAGAGAGTCAAAGGTATAGGGCAACGCCGTGATCTTCTTTTGATAGATCGCGTGGAAATCCTTCCTTGACACATCGGTAAACAACCCCTTTGTGTCAAATCCCATCGGCTCCGCGCCCTTGAGATACTGTCCGATGGCTTCGGCACATCCCTCACGCGAGAGAATATAATACCAAGCCCCGCTGTATTCCGACTGCACCTCCTCACCGGGAAGCGTAAACGCCGTGATGTGCTCACTCGGTATGCGACGCGCGCCCGTGGCAAGCGAAAGCATGGTATCAAAACGTAGATTGGTCTTGAGATAGCGCATGGCAAGCAGTAACATCCCGGGGAGCTCCGAAAGACTCACACGCTCACCAAATGCCTTGGCAAACGCCGCCAAAAAGAGCTTTTGCGCATCCATACGTCCAAGGTCAGCACGCGCATAGCCCGAACGGAAGCGAACGAAGCTTACAGCTTCGTCTCCCATAAGCGTCTGCTGTCCTTTTTTCAAGTGAATCGACAAATTCTGCGCGGGATCGTCGTAATCCATGTCGCAAGGCACAAAGATCTCCACGCCGCCGATCCGATCCACAGCCGCCTTCACAAAATCCAAACTAAATTCCATATAGCCGTCAATGCGCACACCGAGAGCCGACGAAAGCGCGTCAGCCAGCTTATCCGCACCGCCAAGCACGCGAGGCGCGGCATTGATCTTTTTATAATCCGCGTCGGTATACGCAAAATACGTATCTCGCGGAATCTGTACGATATGAAGGGTATTTTCGTTCAAGTCAAAGGATGCCAGCATAATGACGTCGCAAAGCGCCGCCGCGTTGTCCTTGCCCAGTAAAAGCAGTGTACAAACACCACCTCTTGCCGCCTCAGTCTCCCGAGGCGTATCGGTTGCCGCGAGGGCACCGCGCACTAGTGACGCTCCCAAAAAGGAAAAGACGACCACCGAAAGCAAGACAAACGAAAGAACTCTTTTTCGCATCCTTTAAGACTCCTCGACCTTTTCCCCCTCTTCCTCCAAGATCAAGCTGTTCCGTGCCATAAAGGTGTCCTCGCTGATGAGACTCCCCTCTCCAATGAGAGCATTCACGGTCATATCAAACGAAAGCACCAGCATTTTCCGAAAATGCGAAAGTCGCTCCCTCTCCCCCATTTTTTCGGGCTCGGCCTCCCAAAAGAGCGCCCGAAGCGTAACGCAATCGGGAAAGGTACGCGTTTCATCAATATAATCGGCAAAATACACGATCTTTTCAGTCACCGTCATGTCGGCACGCCCCGTCGTATGATAGCGCACCGCATCCACGACGAGCGGATCGGCAAACGTGGGATACATCTCCCCAATCAGAAGCGCCGCCGTCCTCGCATGAAGGGTCTTTGGTGTTAGGATATCCTGTTTAGATACCATTATACCAAACCTTTCGAGGATTTGCAACTGTTTTTCGACCGAATATTCCTTGGTAATGTCGTGAAGAAGGGCCGCCGCGCGCAAAACGTCACATTTATCGGGTGCAAAAAGCGCACCCAGCCGCGCAGCCATATCGGCAACCGCCGCCGTATGCCGAAAACGCTTTTCCGACATTTCTCTCTTCACCGACTCATAAAGCTCCGCAAGCTGCCTCTCGGTAAACATATCAGGCCTCCCGATACAAGCCGTAAAGGCGAATGTACTCGGCAACCGCAGGGGGCACAAGAGACGAAATATCCTCGCCACGCTTTACCTTTTCGCGTATGGCGGTTGAGGAGATCTCCATCGGCTCGCCCACGATCTTGCGGAACATTTTTCCGCTTTCCTCATAATATTTGGTCAGCTTCTTTACGATGCGATCGTCCAAGATCTTATCCTTTTCCCGCCGCATATATACGGGATAGCAAAGCTCAAGGATCTCTTTATATTGGTACCACGTGTCAAATGTCAACACCATATCGGTGCCGCACAGCAAAAGCAAGCGGCGCCCCTTGGCGCTCAGCTCGCGAAGCGTGTCCACCGTATAGCTTTTTCCTCCTCGCTTGATCTCCATATCCGAGACCACCACGCCGCCCATCTCACCAAAGGCAAGCGCACACATATTTAAACGGTGCACGGGATCGTCCGACGCGTCGATCTGCTTGTGCGGCGGTATCGCCGCGGGGATCACGAAAAGGTAGTCCAGCCGCATCTGCTCCATAAAGAGCTTGGCGGCGTTTACGTGTCCGTTGTGGACAGGCGCAAAGGTACCGCCATATATGCCCACTCGGATATCCTGCTCGTTTTCCATCTCTTAAATCTCGATTTTCTTGTGTTTTTCGGATTCGCGGTAAAGAACGATCTTCCGTCCCGTCACCGCCACCACCTCGGCACCCGTTGCCTCCGAGAGCGCGTCCGCCGCACTTCTTGGCGTTTCCTCACAGGTTTCAAGCACCGCAAGCTTGATAAGCTCACGCGCCTCCAGCGCGTCCGAAACAGTCTTGATCAAATTTTCCCCAAGACCGCCCTTGCCGATCTGCATAATGGTCGGCTCATTTACCGCCATCGAGCGAAGCTTCGCTCTTTGTTTCGATGTAATCATATCTTTCCTTTCTCCGCCAATTTTGCGGCAAGCGCGCGTACTGCCTTACCTCTGTGGCTGACCGCATTCTTTTCCTCTGCCGTAAGCTCCGAAAAGGTCTTGCCAAGAGGCTCGTAGAAAAAGTAGGGATCGTAGCCAAAGCCACCCTGCCCTCTCGCCTCGGTAAGAATCACGCCCTCGGTCTTTCCCTCCACCACGATCTCGCGTCCGTCGGGAAAAACACAAGCCACAGCCGACGTAAAGTGTGCGCTTCGGTCACTCTTTCCCAAAAGCTCGTCCTGAAGCTTTTGGTTGTTGGCCGCGTCGTCACCGTGCTCGCCCGCAAAGCGTGCCGAGTAGACACCGGGTGCGCCTCCAAGTGCAGTCACGCAAAGCCCCGAATCGTCGCCGATTCCCGCCTTGCCCGAGGTCGCCGCGGCGCGCGCTTTGATGAGCGCGTTCTCGCGGAAGGTCTCGCCATCCTCCTCGATCTCGCCGTGGATCCCCGCCTCATCAAGCGACAAAAGCTTCACGTCGCCAAGGCTTTCGCGCAGGATCGCCTCAAGCTCTTTGATTTTATGAGCGTTTCTCGATGCAATTACAAACTCCATACGCTTCCTCACTCAAAAAACGCACGAATAAATTCGTCTGCTTTAAATTCTTCCATATCGTCGATCTGCTCGCCGACACCGATAAATTTCACGGGAATATTCAGCTCACGCTTAATCGAAATGACGATACCGCCCTTGGCCGTGCCGTCCATCTTATTCAGCACAAGGCCCGTAAGCTCCGCCGCGTTCTTGAACTCCTTCGCCTGCAAAATGGCGTTCTGTCCCGTAGTGGCATCCAGCACCAAAAGGTTTTCACGCATGGCTCCCGGAAGCTCGCGATCGATCACACGGCTGATCTTTTCCAGCTCGTTCATCAGATTTTTCTTATTATGGAGACGTCCCGCCGTGTCGATCACAAGCACGTCAGCATCGTGACTTTTCGCGTACTGTGCCGCGTCAAACACCACCGCCGCGGGATCACTTCCCTCGCTTTGCTTCACGAGCGTTACACCCGATCGCTCACACCAAACGGCAAGCTGATCGATCGCGGCCGCGCGGAAGGTATCCGCCGCCGCCACCACGACCTTTTTGCCCTGATTTTTCAAAATATTCGTGATCTTTCCGATCGACGTGGTCTTTCCCGCGCCGTTCACTCCGATCACGAGGATGACGGCGGGCTTGGTGTCAAGCTTCAAGGGCTCGCCCTCGCCGATCATCTCCCCAAGGATCTCCTTGAGCGCCACGATAACGTCCTCTTTTTCCTTCAGGCGTCCGTCCTTGATGCGCTCACGCAGCTCCTCAATAATATCCTCGGTTGCGCCAACACCCACGTCGGCGCAAATCAAAAGCTCCTCCAGCTCGTCCAAAAGATCCTCGTCCACCTTGACGAATGCCTTGAGGACGTTGTCCACCTGTCCAAGAATTGCGTTTTTCGTCTTGGCAAGGCCGGCCTTCAATTTATCCAAAAATGCCATCCCAGTCTTCTCCCTTCTTCTTGGTGATCTCTGCCACGTCAATGGCAAGCACCTTCGAAATGCCGCGCTCGGGCATGGTCACGCCGTAGAGCATATTCGCCGCCTCCATGGTACCGCGACGGTGCGTGATCATCACGAACTGCGTGCTGTCCGAATAACGCTTGATGTACTCAGCCAAACGCGCCACGTTGACCTCGTCGAGTGCCGCCTCGATCTCGTCCATGATACAGAATGGAGGCGGATTGACCTTAAGAATCGCAAACAGAAGCGCGATCGCCACGAAGGACTGCTCGCCGCCTGACAGCTGCATCAGGCTCTTGATGATCTTACCGGGAGGTGCCGCCTTGATCTCGATACCGCTGGTCAGCACGTTTTCGGGCTCGGTCAACACGATCTCGGCCGTACCGCCACCGAAAAGCTCCGAGAAGGTCTTGCCGAAGTTCTCGTTGATCTTGTTGAAGGAATCGGTAAAGGCCGCCTTCATTTCGGTCTCCAGTCGGTCGATGATCTTCATGAGCTCGCTTCGCGAGGCCTCCAGATCCTTGATCTGTCGGTCCATACGGTCGTAGCGTTCCTTGACCTCCTTGTATTTATTCACAGCGTCAAGGTCAACGTTTCCGATTGCGCGGAGCTTGTTGCGGCAGTCGATCTGCTTGGCCGCCGTGGCTGCGCGCGTGACCTTGGTAATAGGCGGATAACCGAGTGCCACAGCCTCGGCACGCGTCATTTCGTAATCGTCCCAAAGCTTGGTCGCCAGCTTATCCTGCTCGTTTTTCAGCGAATTGAGCCGATTTTCGTTCTTGGTGTGCTCGCGGAAAATATTCTCCTGCTCGGCGCGCTTCTCGCGGATCTTGGCGTTCATCGCGCTGAGCTTTTTTTCAAACGCAAAGCTATCGCTCTCAAGCTGTGCGCGCTTGCGATTGAGCTCCTCCAAAATCTTTTCGCCCTCGGCAAAGAGACGGCGGTTTTCGCGGCGCGAGTCCTCAAAGGACGCGATGCGCGCACGGCATTCGTCGATGCGGTGCATCTGCTCGGCCTTACCGCTTTCGCAAGCGGCGATCCGCTCCTCAATGGCAGAGAGGAAGGTCTGCTCGGTCTCAATATCCTTGCCCGTTTCGCTCACCTTGATGTAAAGCTCGGTAACACTACGCGATAGCTCGTCACACGTATTCAGCATCTCGCCGCGCTCGGCATCCTTCTGCTCGCGAAGCTCGGTGATCTCGGCAATACGAGCCGCAAGCTCGGTCTCACGAGCCGCCAGCATCTCGGCCTCCTCATCGTAGCGACGCTTTTGCTCGATAATGCCGCCGTAATCGGCGTTCAGCTTACCCGAAAGCGTCTCATTGGCGTCAAATTTAGCGCGAAGCTGCTCCACACGCGTGGCCTCGCTCGTCCGCATGACCTCGTAAAGCCGACGCTTGTCCTCCAAGGACGAGCTTTCGTCCTCAATCGTCAAGATCTCATTTTCCAACGTCTTCTGCGCTTCAATGCAAGCCGCAAGCGCACGCTCGGCATCGGCAAGCTTTTTGTCCAGCTTTTTGATCTCGCTTGCACGCCCCAGCATACCGCCGCCCGCTCGCACGCTACCGCCCGTAAAGGAACCGCCCGCGCGGATCTGCTGACCGTCCAAGGTCACCGCCTGCACGCGATAGCGAAGCGATCTTGCCATCTTCGTCGCATTATCAATGGTATCAAAGACCACCGTTCTTCCAAGAAGCGAGGAAACGATATTCTTAAATTTCGCCTCACAGGATACAAGCTCGTCAGCAAAGGCCACAAAGCCCGCGTATCCTCTTGCCTGCTCCATCTCGGACGTTGCGCTCTGCGGACGCATCGAGGTGATCGGGAAAAAGGTGGCCCGTCCCGCCTCGGCACGTTTGAGCGTATACATAGCGGCCTTGGCCGTCTCCTCGTCCTCAACCACAATGTGCTGAAGATTCGCGGCAAGCGCGGTCTCGATTGCGACCACATACTCATCGTCCACGGAAATCACCTTGGAAAGCGGACCGTAGACCTTACCACAAGCCTCGCCCTTCGCCGTAGTGATCTTGCCCTCGGCATACGCCTTCATAACGTGACGAACGCTGTTGCTATAGCCCTCCAGCTGCTCCTCCATCGCACGAATGGTCTCGATTCGCTGCGAAAGAGAGTCTCTCTCCAGACGCGCCTTATTTAAAGCCTCGTCAATCTCCTTGCGCTTTTCATAAAGTGCGCTTCTCTTGTCTGCAAAATCTGCGATCTCACCGTCAAGCGTCTCGATTGCCGCCGTATATTCGGCAAGCGTCTTCTCACATGCCCCAATCTGCTTGGCAAGCGTTTCGGCAATCTCCTCGTATTTACGGAGCTCCTCCAAGATAGCGTTATTTTTATCGCCATCGGTGTTCTTGGCATTTTCAATAACCGACAAACGAACGCGCACATCGGTTGCGTCCTTTTCAAAGGCACGAAGATCGACAAGAGCCTCCTCGCTAAGCAACAGAAGCTTGTCTGCCTCACTGCGAAGTCGCGTTTGCTCCGCAATCGCCTCGGCATGCTTGCGCTGCAGCTCGGCGTGTGCCGTGCGAAGCTCTTGGATTTTTTCCTGCTTTTGCACCTTAGCCACCTGCTCGTCAGCAAGATTTTTTTCCAGCGTTTGAATGCTTGTCTCGGCCGCAAGAATGGCTTCCTCGGTGTGCTTTTTGTTGGTCTCGGCCACCTGATATTCGCTGTCCAGCGTATGATTGGCCTCGGTACGCTTGCCGATCTCTCCGAGCAGCTGCTCGGACTCGTATTTGTTGGTCTGCGAGACGTCAAAAAGCCTTTCGTTCTGCGCCTCGTAGGATTCAATGGTATCGTTGACGGTCTTAAGATCAAAAGCGGAACGGTTAAAAAGATCCTCCGCCTCGGCAATCTCGGTGCGAAGCTTATCGGTATCGTAAAGCCAAAGCTGAACATCCACGCGCTTCTTGGTCTCCAAAAGCTCGATGGCGCGTGCCGCCTTCTCGGCCTCCTTCTCCAGAGGGCCGACCTGTGCCGCCACCTCGGCAAACACGTCGTTCACACGCGTCATATTCTCCTCGGTATCGGCCAAGCGACGCTCGGTCTCGGTCTTTTTGTGGCGGTACTTTGCAATACCCGATGCGTCCTCAAAGATGCTTCTGCGCTCGTCGCTCTTGCGCGAAATGATCTCGGCGATCTTACCCTGCCCGATGATCGAGTAGCCGTCACGTCCGACACCCGTATTCATAAACATCTCGTAAATGTCACGCAGACGGACGGGCTGGCGGTTTATGTAGTATTCGCTGTCAC
Source organism: Oscillospiraceae bacterium (assembly GCA_015064795.1). GTDB lineage: Bacteria > Bacillota > Clostridia > Oscillospirales > CAG-272 > RGIG8775. The sequence continues at coordinate 17,861 of SVRO01000020.1, forward strand.
CCGATCGGTAATACCGACGCGTGACCATGACCTCGTCATAAGGACAGTCCAGACGGCTGAACTCGTCGCGGTTATCAAAGGTCACCGAAACCTCCGCATAGCCCATAGGTCTGCGGCTATCGGCGCCGCCGAAAATGATGTCCTCCATCTTGCTTCCGCGAATGTTCTTGGAGGAAATCTCGCCAAGTACCCATCTCATAGCGTCGGCAATATTCGATTTTCCGCTTCCGTTGGGGCCGACGATGACCGTAGCCCCCGCCTCAAAGGTGAGCTTGGTCTTGTCGGGGAAGGATTTAAAGCCTTGAAGCTCCAAAGATTTCAAATACAAGAGCGCGTCCTCCTAAAATTTAACCATTATACTCAATTATTATATTATAACTCAAAACTTCATTTTTTTCAAGGATTTTTAGCCGTTTTAGCGAATATTTTTTTAAAATTCTCTCATAATTTTTCCGTTTGTGCCCCACGGCCTTGGACACTTCCCCTTTTGCGACGAAAACGGTAAGATTTTTGCCCGCAAGATCGCCCATTGCATCCAGCTTTTCACAAAGCAGATCGTAATAAAGCTCACCCATGGCAAGCTCGCCGATCGCGCTGTGATTGGCGCCTCCAAAGACCTCGCTTGAAGCCAGCTTTTCGGACGCGCAAAGTCCCACGCGAATGCACGGCACGTCATGCTCCACAAAAACGCGAAGCGCAATTTTTGTCCGTTTAACCGCTTCGCTCTCATCCAACATTTGATAGATACCCGACTCCGCCATTTCGCAAAGCTCGGTGCCGCGAAATACCACCGTCGGGTAGATGCGCACCGCATCCACCGAAAGCTCGCAAAGCCGCTCGGCCGTGGCTTTTTCTTTCGCGGCCGAAGAGTCGGGCAGGCCGATCATCATTTGTCCCACAAGTGAAAAGCCGTATTCCTTCACGAGCTTACAAGCCCTTTCGGCACAAGCCGCATCGTGTCCTCGCTTGGCACTTTTCAAAACGCCGTCATCCATGCTCTGAAGACCGAGCTCGATGTGTGTCACCCCATAGGTGCGCAGAATTTCCAGCACCTCTCGGTCAATATAATCGGGGCGCGTGGAAAGTCGGATCCCCTTTACTCTCCCCCCGTCCACATACTCCTTGGCGAGTGCAAGAAGTCGGCACATGAGTGAGCGGTCAATGCCGGTGAAGGAACCACCAAAAAACGCAATTTCTGTCTCGGTATCCTTGCCAATCGTTGCCAGCGTTTTCTCGATCTCCTCACGCACCGATTCTTCGCGGAATTCGTTTTTTCCCGAAATCGAGCGTTGGTCACAGAACACACAGGCGTTTGGGCAACCCATATGCGGAATAAAGATCGGTATATTTGCGTGCTTCATACTCGCACCTCCCTTCATCAAAGAAAGGGGAACGCTCGGTTCCCCCTTGACACCGTTTTTTCACCATCACGGTCAATCCTCGCCAAACAAAGCAAGCCCCTCTTTGGCGGCATTTTGCTCGGCTTCCTTTTTCGTCCGTCCCGAGCCTCTACCAATCACGTTGGAATTGAGCCGCGCCTCCACGGTATAAACCTTGTTGTGATCGGGGCCACTCTCGCCCACCACGGCATATTCGAGAAAGTCACCCTCGGTCTGCTGAACAAACTGCTGAAGCGCGGTTTTGAAGTCACTTCCGTGACCGATCTCCTTGACCTTGACCTTCACACGCGGCATCAAAAAGTGCGAGACGACCGCCTTCCCCTCGCCCTCTGCGTCCAAATACATGGCCGCAAGGAGTGCCTCAAAAGCGTTTTCCAAAATTTTGTCGTTCTCTCTGCCACCGTTTTTTTCCTCGCCGTTGCCGAGGAGCAGATACTCGCCAAGACCGATACCGCGGGCAAGATCGGCAAGCGTTCTGCCGCAGACCAGCTCCTTGCGAAGCTTGGTAAGCTCGCCCTCGGGCAGATAACGATTTTCCTTGAAAAGATACTCGCTGACAATGATCGAAAGCACCGAGTCTCCAAGAAATTCGAGTCTTTCGTTACAGCTCACCGATATTTTTTTCGCCCTCAGCTCGTTGGAATACGAGGAGTGCGTGAGCGCCGTTTTGAGAAGTTCTTTTTTTCGGAAGCTGTATGCAATCGCGCTCTCCAGCTCCATAATGTCCTTTGGTAACATATTTTCTATCCTGTTCCGATCCAAAGATCCTTATTTTTCCGAGATAGCCTCGGCCTCCTTGGCCGCCTTTTTGGCCGCCGCAAATTCCGCCGCCGCGTCGACAATATCGTAAATGACGCCCGAATTGCCGTAGGCGATGGCCTGTCGAATGGCGTTCTTAAAGGCATTGGCGTTCGACGAGCCGTGTGCCTTGATCACGGGGCGTGAAATGCCAAGAAGCGGCGCACCGCCGTGCTCGGTCGCATCAAATCTCTTTTTAAAATCGTCCACGCGACTCTTCACCATAAGCGCCGACATCTTGGTAAGCGCATTGGCGTAAAAAATATCCTTCATCGAGTGCATCAGAAGCTTGCTGACACCCTCAATGGTCTTGAGCACCACGTTGCCCGTAAAGCCATCGGTCACAAGCACGTCGCACACGTTTTGCGGGATCGCGTGTCCTTCCACATTTCCGACAAAATGAATGCGGTCGCACACCGACAGTCTCTTGTAAGCAGTAATCTGAAGCTCGGTCCCCTTACATTCCTCGGTGCCATTGTTGAGAAGTCCCACGCGCGGAGCCTCCAGCCTATACATCTTTTTCATATAAGCCGAGCCCATCACGGCAAACTGCTCCAAATATTCGTCGTTCACCACGACGTTTGCACCGCAGTCCAAAAGAAGAAGAGGTGGATCGGTGGGAAGCATCATGGCAAGTGCCGCGCGCTGAATGCCCTTGATCTTACGCACGATCAGCGTAGCACCCGTAAAGAGCGCACCCGTATTGCCCGTGCTGACAAAAGCGTCGCCCTTGCCCTCGGCAAGCAGACGAAGCCCTACACTCATCGAGGAGTCGCTTTTGGCTCGTACTACCGACAAGGGATCGTCCTCCATCCCGATTACCGTTTCGGTATGTACGATCTCAAAGCGCCGCAGATCCAAACCGTTTTCCTCGGCTATCTTTTCAATTTGAGGCTTGTCACCCACGATAATATAACTCGCGTTATACTCCGCGGCTGCCGCGCACACGCCCTTGACTGTCTCAAGCGGTGCGTTGTCGCCTCCCATTACGTCTACGATAATTCTCATGTTTCTCCTAATAATCTAAACCGTTGTTTTTACTTCAAATCGGGCAAACGCTTCTCGATCTCCTCAAGTGCGCGCTTTGCCACCACCTCATATCTTGCCACCTTGCCGCCCTTTACCCGTTCGGCCAGCGGCTCCACGATACCGAAATTGGCGTTCATCGGGACGAAAGCCCCCACCGCGCCGTTCGCCACGAAATGCGCCATCGCGCCGATCATAGTCGTACGCGGGAACACGATCGGCTCCCTGCCAAGCACGCGACGGGCGGCGTTAAGCCCTGCCACAAAGCCAGATCCCGCCGACTCGATATAGCCCTCCACACCCGTCATCTGCCCGGCAAAAAAGACGTCGGGACGCGCCTTCATCGCGTAGCACGCGTCAAGGATCTCGGGCGAATTGAGATAGGTATTACGGTGCATAATGCCGTAACGCAAAAATTCGGCGTTCTCAAGCCCGGGGATCATACGGAACACCCTTCTCTGCTCGGGAAAGGTCAGATGCGTTTGAAAACCGACGAGGTTATACATGGTTCCTTCGGCGTTTTCGCGGCGAAGCTGAACCACGGCGTAGGATTCCTTCCCCGTGCGGGGGTCGCGCAGTCCCACCGGCTTCATGGGTCCGTAGCGCAGGGTATCTACCCCCCGCCGTGCCATGACTTCCACAGGCATGCAGCCCTCGAACACCCCGGCGTCCTCAAAGCCGTGTACGTTAGCCTCCCGGGCCGACACCAGCTCTTTCCAGAAGGCGAGATACTCTTCCTCGGTCATAGGGCAGTTTACATAATCC
>SVRO01000021.1 GCA_015064795.1 Oscillospiraceae bacterium
TCAGGCCATACCGAAGCCTGCACCTCGCCGATGTGCATCTTCTTTAAGAAATACATACAAAGTCTCGACTGACCGATACCGCCGCCGATCGAGTACGGCAAATCTCCTTGTAAGATGGCCTTGTGGAAGGGCAATTCGCGTCTCTCGGTACAGCCCGCAAGCTCAAGCTGTCTTGCCAGTGCCTCCTCGTCCACACGAACACCCATGCTTGAGATCTCAAGCGAAATATCCAGCACGTCAAAATACAAAAGAATATCGCAGTTCATGCTCCAGTCGTCGTAGTCGGGCGAACGACTATCATGCGCCTCTCCCGATTTTAACTTACCACCGATCTGCATGAGACACACCGCACCATACTCCTTGGCAACCGCGTGCTCGCGCTCCTTTGCTGTGTAGGTTGGGTATTTGTCTTCCAACTCCTGTGAGGTGATAAACGCAATCTCACGGGGCATGGGACTCTTGGCAAAGGCCTCACCAAGCTCGGCGTACTTTTCCGACATATAGCGTTCGGTGTTCAAAAGAACGGTATAGATCTTGGAAACGGTATCCTTCAAGGTTTCGAGCGTTCGTTCCTTTTTGTCGATCACCTTTTCCCAGTCCCACTGATCGACGTAGATCGAGTGAATGGCGTCAGTGGTTTCGTCACGGCGAATGGCATTCATATCGGTATAAAGTCCTTCACCGGTTTCGAAGCCGTATTTTCCCAGTGCGTAGCGCTTCCATTTGGCAAGAGACTGTACGATCTGCACACTCTTTCCCGTTTCCAAAAGATCAAATTCCACGGGACGCTCCACACCACTCAAGCGGTCGTTAAGTCCCGACTCAGGGGTAACGAAAAGAGGGGCGCTTACGCGAATCAGCTGCAGCTCCTTCGCCAGCTCTCTTTCAAAAAAATCCTTGCAGCTTTTGATAGCAAGCTGCGTTCTTTTGCTATCCAATAAAGACTGATACATTTGCATTTTCTCCCGTTGCAACTATCTCATTTGTTTTTCGACCTCGGTAACCACCAAATCTGCCGCGTGCTCGATACTATCCGCCATAATAGTACAACCCGACGCGCGAACGTGACCGCCCCCGCCAAATGCGGCACAAACCGCCGAAACGTCTACGCCGCCCTGTGAACGCGTAGAAACGCGGAAGGTCTTTTCCTTGGTGGGCTGACGCACGGCAATGGCCACCTCAACACCCTCAACCGAACGGGCGACGTCGATAAGCGTTTCCAAATGCTCATCCAAAATGTCAAGCCGTTCCTTCATTTCATAAGTAAAATACACCACAGCGATCCTTCCGCCATGGAACATCTTCAAGGTATCAAAGCCCGCCTTTTCGGCGGCCAAAACCTCCATGGATTTGGAGTCAAACAAAAGCTGATTGATCCCCGCCGCATCGACTCCCGATTTCAAAAGCTCCGCCGAGCGAATGTGCGTTTTCGGCGTCACATTAGAATATTTAAAGCATCCCGTATCCGAGCTAATGGCGGTATAAAGGCAAAAATCCAAGCGTTCGGGCAAAGCTTTTATCAAGCCGCGCTTTAAAAATTCACGTGAAATATCAAATACGATCTCACCCGTTGCGGCAGCATTTTCCATCACAAAATAATCGGCGTAGTGCTCTCCCTTCGTATGATGGTCAAGCTTCAAGTCAATCTTGTTTGCAAAGCGCGCATAAAGGTCGCCAAGCTGGGCCACGGAGGCCGTGTCCACCGCTACGATACGCTGGGCTTCAAAATCCGTCGGAAGATCCTCGGGAAGCGTGCTTTCCTGAATGCCAACACTAAGAAATGCAAGCCTTTGCGGCACTTGATTTTGGCACATACAAAACACACGGCTCCCCGTAGCCTCCAGCAAAAGCTTCAGCGCAAACGCCGAGCCAACGGCGTCGCCGTCGGGGCGAACGTGAAACAGGATCAGCGTATTTTTGGCAAGGGCAAGCTCGTCTACCACCTCGGTAAAGCTGAACTTACGAAATTTCGTTTTCGTCATTTTCGCCCTCGCTATCTCCCACATCCTCTTCGTCATCCGAAAAAGTAATGGTATTCAGAATGCTTGCAATACGAGCGCCGTGCTCGATCGACTCGTCCAGAAAAAAGCTGAACTCCGGCGTCACACGCAAATTCAGCGATTGCGCGATCCTTCTCCGGATATATCCAGAGGCCGCGCGAAGCCCCTTAGCAACCTCCTTTTTATCGCCGCCCAAGACCGAATAATATACCTTTGCATATTTCAAATCGGGCGTGACCTCGGTTCCCGTAATACAAACCATGGCTCCGCTCACGCGCGGATCCTTGATCTCTCTCACAACGATCGACAGCTCCTTCTGAACCTCGTCGTTGATCCTTCCTCGTCTGTAATTTGCCATATGATCTCGGCCAAAGCCGTTCCTTTCCCATTTTTCATCATAAAAACACTATGACATTATATTATAACATAAAGAGATAAATTTTGCAAGAGAAAATATGGATTTTATCCTTTCAGATCCATCTTAGAAACGCGTTTCTTCATTTTGCGAAGATCGCCCATCATCTGAAAGGCGTCCGATAGCACGTGTACCTTGGATTCTCGGTGATTGATCACCTTCACGGGAAGCTCGAAAAAGCGAGCACCAAGGCGGGTACCGATCATAATGGCTTCAAAATCAAAAGCAAAGCCGTCCACCTCGCAATGCGAGAAAATTTTTTTGGCCAGCTCCCCGCGAAATGCCTTGCACCCGCATTGCGAGTCCGAAAGCGTAAGCCCCCCCGCCAAGCAAAGAAGCTTGATATATGCCTTGGAAGCCATCTTTCGCACGAGGGTATAGCCCTCGTAGCCATCCTTGGAAATATTGCGTGAGCCGATCACGGCATCGACCTCGGGATCCGCCAAAAACACTTTTGCCACGCGCGATATAACCTCTGTGCCATAGGCGAGATCGGCGTCGGTAAACATCACGACGTCGCCCGTCGAGGCAAGCACGGCCTCGCGCACGGCGGCTCCCTTTCCCCTGTTTTTTTCATATCCAACCACGCGAACGCGCGGCAAAGCGAGCGCCTTTACAAGCTCGGCCGAGCGGTCGGTCGAGCCGTCGTTGGAAAATAAAATCTCATAGTCCTCAAAATGCGTCTCCATATAAGCCGAAAGCGTTTTTGCGGTAGCCTCAATGATGGAGGACTCGTTATACATCGGAATACAAAGTGAAAATTTCATCGTCTTCTCTTTTCTTATTTTTTCTGATATACGCGAACGAGAACGTCCACGCGCGTCGTAAGGTGCTCAAGGTGCCTCAGTTTTTCCATGTCCTTCTCGCCCGTTCGATAAGAATAAGGCGTCATATAAAACAAATTGGTAATGGACGCATTTCCCCGAAGCTCGATCTCGTATGAAATCTCTTGCTCGGAAAGAAGAATCATGCCCTGCGGCATATCCTCGCGTTCAGTATTTTCGTAGGTTGTTTCGTAAATGGCCTCCTTCAGACCAAGCAAATGATCCTTTCCCGCGCACGCTACGATTAGCACACCGTCCTTTTTCAGCACGCGCAAAAACTCATCCGTGGCACACGGTGCAAAAATACTGACCACACCGTCGACACATGCGTCGACAAGCGGCATGGTGTAAATCCCCGCCACACCAAAGAAGGCATTCCCATAGTCCTTGGTGCGCTTGGCCGCCGTTTCCACGCCAAACTTGGAAAGATCAAAGCCAATAACGCCACCGGCAACCTCCGCCATGGCCGACGAGTAATACCCCTCGCCGCACCCCGCATCGATCACGAGCCCTGCGGCGTATTGCTTCACGGCATCCCGAACCGCCTCACAGATCGGGGCGTAAAAGCCGCCGTTTAAAAATCCCGTTCTTGCGCGCACGGCCTCCTTCGAGTCACCCGATCGGCTTTGCGCGGGCGGTGCAAAATTAACGTATCCCGAGGAGGAGATATCGTAGCAATGTCTTTTTTCGTTCCCCAAGCAAATGAGACTCTTTCCGTTATTTCCCATTTCAAACGCCGCACGGCAAACGGGACAGCGTAAGGCAGATCTTATCCTTTCATTCATAGCTTTCTCCAAAGTCGGTATAGATTTTTACCAGCGAAGCGTGATACACAAGGCGCTGATCGGGCTTTCCTGCGGCGTTGCTGCAGGTAACGAGCGTAATAAGGTTACTTGGCGTTTCATATTCCACGGGAAACCGCGACTTCGCGGCACGTTCCTGCACAAAGGTGGCAAAAGCGGCATCGTCCGAAAAGGAATACGCATAATAAGGATCCTCAATATCGGTAAGACAGATCGAAAGCGACTCGTATATAAAAACACCTTCGTCGCAGATATACTCCACCTGCGTTTTTCGGAAGGTCTCCTCGGTGAAAAGCTCCCGAATGGGATGAAACATCGACTTGTCATTCATATTATGCCCGTAAAGGATCAAGTTTTTGGCCCTTGAGGGCGAAGGATCGACACAAAAATCCAAAAAAATTGAGCCGCTTCGGTTTTCTTCTCCCGAAATCAGATGCGTCGTATAGTAGGTATTATCCGTCCCTTGAACAACGGGATAGCTGATAGAAATAGCAGGAATATGAATATATCCAACCACGTTCGGATACTCTTTTTTGATATCCCGATAGGATTCCATAAGAGAACGGATTCGTACGGGTATCTCCTCATCCTCCGAGGGCTCGTCCTCTCCCGTTTGCATGTCAAGCGTGATATCGCCGTAAAAGGAATTGGCTCTCGAATAGCCATTCAAGGTCTTAACAAGTAAGATCGCGCACACGACAAACACAACGGCACAGATCGCCAAAATGGCGTATTGTAAACGAAACGGTGATTTATTCTTCATGCGACTCCTCCTTTTTTTCGTTCTTTACGGCCAGCTCAAACCAAAACGTGCTTCCATGGCCCTTCGCAGACTCCACGCCGTAATGCGCACGGTGAAGCTCTAAAATTCCTTTCACGATGGAAAGGCCTAGACCCGAGCCCACCACAGTGCGCTTGTGCACCGAGTCAACTCGGCAATATCTGTCCCAAATGAGACGAATATCGTCAGGGGCAATTCCCTCTCCGTTGTCCACTACGGAAATACGCACCGCATCGCCGTTTAGTGATTGCAAAACGTGTACGGTCTTATCCTCGCCTGCATAGTTGATCGCGTTGTTGATCAGGTTGTAGATCACCTGCAAAATCATTAGGCGATCGGCGCAGACCGCTACATTTTCTTCGTATGCAAAATCCATAACGTATCCTTCGGCACGGATCAGGCGATCGTAACGCGCCATGACCTCCTTTACCGTTTCGGTAAGATCGAAGGATTCATAGGACGGCTCACGGGAGCCCGCACGAAGCTTGGAAAGATCAAGAAGATCGGTTACGAGATTGCTGAGATACGCCGTCTCGTCAATAAGCACCTGCATATTTTCGGGCGTATTTTCCGTGGGAATATCGCGCATCATCTCGCTATAGCCACGGATCATGGTAAGAGGTGTCCGCAAGTCGTGCGAAACGTTGGCAATCAATTCGCGCTGAAGATAGTCCACCTTGGAAAGCTCCTGGGCGGCGTAGTTAAGGCTATCCCCAAGCTCGCGTATCTCCCGACATCCGTATCCCTTGAAATCGGCATCGTAGTGACCGAGCGCCAAATGCTTAGCCGATCGGTTCATGGCCGTCAAGGGACGCGAAATATTACGGGACATGAAAAAAGCAAGTAGGCTTGCTCCCGCCAAAAGAACAATGCTTATCCAAACAAACTGCGTCCTCAAGGTTTTTACAGTTGCGCTGACGGGTGTCAGCACCGAATTCAGCATCACCATATACTGTATTCCGTTTTCGGCCGTTACCAATCGACTGTGAATGATGCCGTATACCTTGTCCTCACGGTCAAGTACCTCAAAAAGCTTGGTGGTATACGCGTCTTCCTCGGACCAAAATTTTCCGATATGGTGATCCATCTCCTTGTTTTCGGTATAGCTTCCGTCACCAAGAAGCGTTTGCCTATAGTAATACTTCAGCTCTTCTTCCTTCAGGTGATGCACCGTGCAGTTGGTTGCCACATCAGCGCTCGCCGCCTCCACGAAAACATTTTCTTCGGCCTTTTTGAAAATTCGGATGCAGGTATCGTACTCGATCGAGCAAGACTCCACCGCCTCAGCAAGCGAGTCGGTATCAAGACATCTCTCAAGGATCCCCGATATCGTTTCAAGCTCGCGGTATTTGGCATTTCGGTAAAAGCTGCCAAGCATTTGGATCTGAAAGATCCAAATCACCGCCAACATAAAGGCAACAAAGGCAATCAGAAAGGCCAGTAGCTTCCACTGCACACGAATGCCTTTTCTTCTTTTGCAATTTTCTTTTTTCAAAAAGGCACCTTCCCTTCTGCCATATTTTTATACCGTTATTCTTCAAATCGGTAGCCGACACCGCGAAGCGTGACTACGCGATCGGCATATCGTCCAAGACTCTTTCTTAAAAGCTTGATATGCGTATCCAGCGTCCTTGCGTCGCCGTAAAAATCGTATCCCCAAACCTCGCGAATCAGCTTCTCGCGTGATAATGCCACGTTTCGATTGGCAAGTAAATAGAAAAACAGATCGTATTCCTTGGGGGACATCTCCACACGCTCGCCGTCTATATACACGATCCTTGCTGTAAGGTCGGCACGAAGATTCCCGCCGTCGATCTCTAAGATCTCGTTTTGTGGGTGCACAGCCTCCTCTCGCCTCGTTCGCTTCATCACGGCCTCGATTCGAAGCATAAGCTCCTTGGGCGAAAAGGGCTTGACCACGTAATCGTCGGCCCCAAGGCTAAAGCCGTTGATCTTATCGTATTCCTCGCCGCGTGCGGAAAGCATGATGATCGGGATCTGCGAGATCTTGCGGATCTCACGACAGGCCGAAAAACCGTCAAGCTCAGGCATCATAATATCCATGATAACGATATCAAACGACTGACTTCGGCAAAGATAGACCGCCTGCATCCCATCGCCCGCTTCGGTCACTTGGTGTCCCTCGAACTCGGCGTACTTTCGTATCATGCTGCGGATCCTTACCTCGTCGTCTACAACTAAAATATGATACACGCTTTCACCTCTCTAAACTGTTTATATTTTATTATATTATATTTTTATCAAAATTTCAAGGATTTTTGAAAAAGCCGCAGCGGAAACTGCGGCTTTTTTTCATTGTATGGGTGTATACTCACGAATGATAAGCTTCACGGTACGCTCCGCGCCATTGCGTGAGACTACGATCGTAACCGCATCCCCAATCTTGTGTGCCGAGAGAAGCGCCTGCGCCTCGTTGATATCGTTCGGCTTCTTACCGTCAATGGAAACGATAATATCGTTTCGTTTGAGCTCGTCAGTATAGCGCGAGGCAGCAATGCATACGTCGTACTGGTAAGAAAAGTATCCTACGCGGCGCACGACGGTCTCAAGTGTAAGACCGCTATCGGGTCTTCCCGTAACGTAGCCGTAGTTCACAAGATCGTTATAAACCGAAAGAACGGTATTGATGGGAATCGCAAAGCCAATACCCTCCGCGCCCACCGTGGAGGATTTGGCGTTCACGATGCCAATAAGCTCACCCTTGCGATTGAAAAGCGCGCCGCCCGAGTTGCCCGGGCTTACGGCGGCGTTGTGCTGCAAAAGCACCATTTTTTCGTTTTCGATCATGACCTCTCGCTCAAGCGCGCTGATGATACCGTCGGTCACCGTTCCGCCGAGAACCCCCAGAGGATTGCCGATGGCAATGACCTCCTCGCCCACGATCAGCTTGTCGCTGTTACCGACAACGGCCGTTTTCAGCTGCTCGTCAGGCGAGATCTTTAAAACGGCAATGTCCGACGGAGCGTCACTCGCCACTAAAATAGCGTCATACGTCTTTCCGTTCGTCAGACGAACCGTAATATAGGCTGCGCCGTCGATCACGTGATTGTTCGTCAGTATAATACCGCTTTCGTTCACGATCACACCGCTTCCCGCGCCGCTTTCGTAAACAATGCCGCTCCAACTCGTTTCCGACGTGGTGATCTCCACGACCGAATCAGCGACAAGCGCAACAACGTCGGCTACTCTCAGCCCCTCGTCGCCAACCTCGCCCTTGGTCATAACACCCGTGGAGTCCGAAACGCGAATCTCGGTCTCATCCTCCGATCCGAAAAACACCTCTTGATTGGCGGGCAACCTTGGCGGCTCTTTGCTCTCGTCAGCTTGCTCGATCTGTGTATCAGCAGGATCCATTCCTACATCGGCTTGCGGAAAAATAATGCGCGCGGCAATAAAAATGCCGACAACAAAAATCGTCAAGGACAAAACGACCGCCAAAAGAATCAAAGCAATCGCCTTTCCTACACCACTTCTCTTTTTCGTTTTTTCGCGCCCCGCGTTCTCCGATGGATATGAATAACGGTAGCTATATTCGTGATACCCATCTCCGTTCGGCTTATACTCGCGGGAATATATCTCATATTCGGGTGTGCTTTCGCGCCCTTTCTCGTTTCTCTCTTTATCAAAGCGATCTTCGTTCATAAAAATATACCGCCTTTCCGAAATCTACATTTTCATTGTAACTCTCAATTGTGATCATTTTTTGACGGTAAAACAAAAAGGTCTTGAATTTCATCAAAATCATTTTTTTCTTGTAAAAAAAACAAATGTATGATATAATTATGATACCGTATACCGTACAGAAAGGAGGCAAAAACTATGAAGAAAAGAATAAGAGCACTTCTGGCAGAAAACAAACTCGACTGCTTCGGCTTTTTGCCTCTGGACAACTGCAAGATCATGCGGCCGTACCTTTTGGAGCGCGTAAACATCTCCCGTGGAAGCGTTGTCCTTTTCGCCATACCGTATTATACCCACGCATGCGACGGGAAAAGAAATCTATCGACCTACGCCGTAAGTGACGACTATCATCTGTATTTCAAGACGCTATCTGACCGTCTTTTATCGGTACTGCGTGCGGAATTTCCGCAAAACCGCTTTGCCGCCTTTGCCGACCATTCTCCCATCGACGAGCGTACGGCCGCCGCAGCTGCGGGGCTTGGCGTGCTTGGCAAAAATGGCCTTCTTATCACAGAAAAATATTCGTCCTATGTTTTCTTGGGCGAAATTCTGACCGATGCGGCGCTCGCGTGCAAGCCGTTGCCGATCCGATCTTGTTTGGATTGCGGCGCGTGCAAGAGAGTCTGTCCTCTGAACATAGGTGAATGCCAAGAATGCCTTTCCTCGCTTACCCAACGCAAAGGACCGCTTTCCTCCGACGAGGAACAAATCCTTTTGAAATACGGATCGGTGTGGGGGTGTGATCTCTGCCAAGAGGTGTGTCCACACACAAAAAAAGCTAAACAGAACGGAACACTATATACACCGATCTCCTTTTTCTCTAAAAATTCCCTTCCCGTACTTACAAGGAGCATCCTTCTTGCCATGGACGATGAAGCCTTCGCCGCCCGCGCGTATTCCTGGCGCGGCAAAGAGGTCATTTTGAGAAATCTTGCTCTCGCGGAGAAAAAACATGAGATCTCAAAAACAATACCAAAACACAAAAACCTCACAAAGAAAGACAACTCATAAAACCGCCCTCTCGGAGAACGCAGACGAAAAGATGCCTTTTTCCCTTTTGGCGCGCGCTCGCACCGAAACCCTTCTTAACAAACGCAACTATTTCTCTTATCTTTCCTCGCTGTTGCAAAAAACGCAGTTTTTTCACGTTTGGCGTTATTATACCGGACTTTTCCGAAAATTCAAATTCGTCTCCCTTTTGCTTCGCCTTTACTCCTATCTGTTACTTCTTTTGCAGTTCGGAACCGCCTTTTTTGTGATCGTGCTTGGCATCCTACTTCTATTGCCGCTTCTGGTTTTGAGCGTGGGAAGCGTGATCTTCTCGGCCTTACTGCTTTATCGACGGGAAAACAAACGCCTGGCTTCTCTACTGAAGGAGAAACGGGTGACCGTCTTTTTCCCGACGCGCGATGGCGAATTGGAGCGTGGAGATTTTTGGAAAGCCCATATCCAAGAGCTATCCGAGCAGGAAGACAACGCCGTTCTCATCATCTCTCCGTTTTTTTGGTCTGGGAAAGGCATGACGAGCAACCGCTTTTATCTTCTTTTGCGGAAGGAAAAGGAGAACGTATATCTTTTGCGAAAGCACTATTATTTCTCGCTTAGGCGAGCCATTCTTGACAAAATGCGCGATTCGCTTGCGCTGATCTATTAGGAGGAGCTATGCTACATTTGATTTATGGCCTTTCGGGAACGGGAAAGACCTCGCATCTGATCGAAAAGATCAAGGAAGACATCAAAATGGGCAAAAAAGCCTTTTTGATCGTTCCCGAGCAACAAACCGTTGAGATCGAGCGCATTATGGCCTCGATCCTCCCCCCCACCTCACAGCTTTCCTTTGAGGTGGTCAACTTCACGCGCCTTGCCAATAAGCTCTTCCGCATTTACGGCGGCCTCTCCTATCACTATATGAGCGCCGGTCTCAAGGAGCTGTTTATTTGGCATACGCTGAAAACGCTTGCTCCCTTTTTGAAGGAATACGACGGCAAAAAAGCGGCCGACGACACCCTTCCATCCGCTATTCTCGCGGCGATCGGTGAGTTGAAGGCCTACGACGTCTCGCCCGTAAAATTGGAACGTGCGGCAAAGGCAATCCCCGAAGGAAAGGCACTGAAAAATAAGCTGACCGATCTTTCCCTGATCTATTCGGCATACGAGGGGCTGGTGAAGGAAGCCTACGACGATAGCAGTGACGATCTCGGGAAGCTTGCCGATCTTTTGGAAACGAAAAATTATTTTGCAGGATACAACGTTTATATCGACTCCTTTATTGACTTCACCGCGCAGGAATACCGCATCTTAAAATGTCTGCTTGCACAGGCGGATGACTTGTTCGTCACCCTGCTTGCCGATCGCCCCGACGCTAAAGACGTCTTTTTATCAAGCGTGAAAGAGACCTCCTGCCGTTTGCGCGCACTCGCAGGGGAGAATTTCGAGATTACGGTTCTGGAAGATTTCCACCGCTTTGCCTCGCCCGATCTTTGCACGATCGCACGCGATCTTTGGCATTTTCACGTGAAGGGCGAGCCCGAAGAGGAAAAGACGGAAAACCGCGCGTTATCTCTCGTGCATTGCCACGACGCATACGGTGAGGCAAAGGCCGCCGCCGCAGAGATCCTTTCTCTCGTTCAAGACCACGGCTACCGCTTCCGCGAGATCGCTGTTATTGCGCGAAACGCCGAGAGCTATCGCGGCGTTCTCAATATCGAGCTGGAAAAGGCGGGCATTCCCTTCTTCATGTCGGACAAAACCGATATTGCCACAAAGCCCCTCATCTCGATGATCTTCTCGGTCTTGGCGATCAAACAGAAAAACTACCGCGCCACCGACGTGATCACCTACATAAAAACAGGACTTTCGGGCTTTACTCCTTACGAAATGGATATTTTGGAGACCTACACATCCACCTGGCGCATTCACGGCAAGCAATTTACCGATGGCGACTGGGAAATGAACCCCGACGGATATTCCGAGGTCGTCTCCGCACGCGGAAAAGTCATTCTGGATACCGCAAATTCGGTTCGTGTACGGCTTGTAGGCTCGCTTTCTCCCTTCTTTGCCGAGCTTGACAAGGCAAAAACGCTGTCGGATTTTTGTAACGCACTCTATCGCTTCCTCAAAAACTCCTCGGTAGCCGAGCGCCTTGCCGCCTATGCCGCGCGCGCGCTTGAGGAGGGCGACAAAAAAGAAGCCGCAGAAACCGCGAGTATTTTCAAAGCTGTTTTCGGCGTGCTGACCGATATGGTAGCAGCACTTGGCGACGAGGAAATCGAGCTTGAAGATTTTGTTTCGGCGCTTCGCATCGTGCTTGGAAAAACCGAGCTTGGCACCATTCCCACCGCGGCCGACGAGGTCATGATCGGCTCGGCCTCCATGCTACGCGCCTCGGGCATTCGGTGCGCCATCCTGATTGGTCTTTGCGAAGGAGAATTCCCCATGCGCATAAGCGAAAAGGGACTTTTTACCGATACCGACCGATCGGTGCTTGAAGAGCTTGGCATTTCGCTTTCGGGAAATAGTGCCGCCGACGCCGCAAACGAGCTTCTTTACGTATATCGGGCCATGACCATGCCATCCGAGCGACTCGTGCTGACCTATCGCGATAAGCAGTTGTCGGGACGCGGCTCTTCTGCGCCCTCGCTCGCCTTCCGCCGTATTTCCGAGCTTTTCCCAAAATTAAAAACTGTATCTTTTGATACGCTTTCTGTAGATAAAAGGATATTTGATAAAGCAAATGCCTTGGAAGCTCTTCCTACACTTCGTGCAAGCGACGGCTATCCTTCGCTTCACCGCTTGCTTTCCGAGGACACCGAATATCAAAATCGAATGGCAATTCTTGACGCATCCGTTTCAGAGCCCTATTGCCGCCTGGAAGAGGGAACGGTGGATATGCTCTTTGGCGACGCGATGACGCTCACGCAATCCAAGATTGAGAAATACGTGTCCTGTCATTTCAGCTATTACTGCAACTATGTCCTACGGCTTCGCGAGACCAAGCGGGCCGCCTTTGACTACGCCAATATCGGTACCTTTATTCACAAGGTGCTTGAGATCTTTTTGAAGGAAACGGGCAAGGAGACCATCGACGTTGACCGCGATATCGACAAGATCCGCGCGATCATTCACCGTCTGATCTCCGAACAAAGTCACCTTTTTGTGCCAAAAAGTAAGGAATCGGAAGGCCGTATTCTACACCTTTTGCTTCGCTTTTACCGCTTGGCCTCGCTTGTTGCCGTCAACATCTGCCGCGAGAAAAAATACAGTAAATTCGTGGCTAAGCTTTATGAAACCGAATTCGGAACGGGGAGCAAGCTTGGGCTTGAGGCCCCCACGATACATCTTTCCGACGGCAGTACAGTCAGCTTTGACGGAAAGGTAGACCGCGTGGACACCTACCATAAAGACGGAAAAATGTATATCCGCGTCATTGATTACAAAACGGGACAGAAAAGCTTTTCGCTGAAAGATATCAAAGAGGGGTACAACATCCAGCTTTTGCTCTATCTTTTTGCCATATGTGACACCAGATCCGACTATTTCCGCCGTATCATCGGTTGCGAAGTAGGAGACGTTCTCTCCCCTGCGGGAGCTCTGTATCTTTCCATGGCCGTTCCCAACCTTTCAAGAAAAGTGGGCGATACCGATGAAAAAACGCTGGAGGCCGCGTCGGGACAACTCAAGAGAAGTGGCTTTCTTTTGAAGGACGACGATACGCTTCACGCCATGAGCGAAACAATGGATCCCAATATGTTGGCGGGAGTCCACGTAAGCAAAAAGGACGGCACGCTCACGGGCGATGCCCTCGTAGACGAGGAAGGCTTTATGCTCTTAAAGCAGGAGCTTGGACAAACAATCTGCCGCATTGCCGATGAAATGAAGTCGGGCAACGCCGACGCTTCGCCTAACACGCACGACGGCAAGCTGGCCTGCATCTACTGCGAAATGAAGCCCTTCTGCCGTGTGGACAAGCTGAAGGCATCCGAGAAAAAGACGAAGGAGGAGGCAAAATGAGTACCAAATGGACAGACGCGCAGGAAAGCGCCATACGTACGCACGGAAAGACTCTCCTCGTTTCCGCGGCAGCAGGATCGGGAAAAACCGCAACGCTTACCGAGCGCATCATTCGCTCGCTTACCGAAGAGGACGGGCTCTCCATTTCCCGTATGCTGATCGTGACCTACACGCGTGCCGCGGCGGCCGAGCTTAAGGTCAAGATATCCAAGGCGCTCTCGGGAGCTCTTGCCGCGGATCCCAAAAACCACCGCCTTGCTGAGCAAATGATGATGCTGGAAAGCGCCAAAATATGCACCATCGATTCCTTCTATTTCGATATCGTAAAAAGCAACTTTTCCCGCCTTGGACTCTCGGGCGGCATACGAATCGTAGACAGTGCCGAAATGACTTTGCTTTACCGAAACGAGATGGAGGAGCTGATCGATACCTTGTATAACGAGCGTAAGGGCTTTTCCGAGTTTATGGATCATTTCGTCCCCGTGCGCGGTGCCGATCAAAGCGTGGATATTTTTCTTTCGATCTATCAGTCGCTCCTTTCCTATCGAAGCGGCGTAGAAAAGCTTCGCGAATATGCGGAAGAGTTGAAAAACGCGGCCGCAAAGGATTTCCTATTGACGAAATTCGGTGCTGAAACCGTAAAGCCGCTCTCACAAAATGCCCTTGAATACGCCGTAGCGGCACTCGCCTCGGCCTGTGATTTTTTTGCAACCTCTGCGGATACACGGTTGCTCACCAACTATGCGCCTGCCTTCCAAAACGATCTAAAAACAGCACAGGGGGCGCTTGACGCCGTGAAAAACGGGGATTACAAAACGGCGCGAGAGATTCTTGGCGGATATCAAAAGCTCAGCCTCAAAGGCATTCGTGGCGAGAAGGATCCCTACACCACCTATCTGCAGGAGCTTCGCAAGAGCCTGACTGCGCTTTTGGAAAGGCTTCGTGACGATTATTTTTCTTTGGAGCAGTCCGATATCTCCGCCCTTATGCTTTCCACATCATCCGTCATTGACGAGCTTTACGCGCTTCTTCACGCATTTGATGCGCGTTTGAATAAGGAAAAGGAACAACGTGGCATCTGCGATTTTTCGGACATTCGCCGCTACGTCTTAAAGCTTCTGATTGACGAGGACGGCAAGCCAACCGATATTGCCGAGGATTACCAAGCACGTTTTGACGAAATTTATATCGACGAATATCAGGACGTGGATGAGATGCAGGACTCGATCTTCTCGGCCATCTCCACGCCCACCAATCGCTTCATGGTAGGCGACATCAAACAAAGCATCTACGGATTCCGCGGTGCAGACTCCGAGGTGTTTGCGCGCTATAAGGCTTCCCTTCCGCTTTTGGATAGCGAAGCGGCAAAGGATTCGAACGGATGCTCGATCTTCATGTCAAACAATTTCCGTTGCGACAAAAACGTCATTGATTTCTCCAATCTTATCTCCTCTTATCTCTTTGAAAACTGCGGACAAAGCATCGGATATCGCAAAGAGGACGATCTGATCTTCAGCAAGGCCTTGCCGCATGAGGATTACGTTTCCCCCAAGGTAACGATTGCACTCACGGGAATTTCCGCCGCGGACGGAGAGGAAAAAGAGGAAAAAACGGAAAAGGAAGAAAAGATCTACTACGAGGCCGAATATATTGCCACCGAGATCTCACGTCTTCTGTCATCCGAGAAAAAAGCGGATGGCACGCCCATTCAGCCACGCGACATTGCCATTCTCATGCGATACGCCACGGATATCGACGTTCTGCGTGATACGCTTGCACGCGAGGGCATCCCCTCGCAAAGCGTGGACAAGAGCAATTTCTTTGAAAATCCCGACGTTCTTTTGGTGCTTTCCCTGCTTTCGACCATCGACAATCCGCGCCGCGACATTCCGCTGGCGGGAACGCTACGCTCCCCCTTTTACAATTTTTCAATGGACGATCTGATCCACATTCGGCACGCGGCAGAAAGCGACCTTTCTCTGTACGACGCGTTGGAGCAGTATGCTTTGAGCGGCGACTCGGCGCTTTGTCACAAGTGCGGAGATTTCATCCAAAGCCTGACCTATTGGCGCGAAAAGGCGATGGCGCTTCCCGTGGATAAGCTCATCGAACGGCTTTACCGCGAATTTTCTATTCTTTCGCTTGCCAAGGACGACAAGGAAAATCTTTTGCGCCTTTACGAGTATGCGAGAGGGTTCGAGGCCAATTCCTTCCACGGTCTTTATAGCTTTATCGCCTACATAAACGAGATCATCGAAAGCGGTGCAACGCTCGAAAAAGACGCATCAGGAGGGGATAGCAACGCCGTGCATCTGATCACAATGCATCACTCCAAGGGATTGGAATACCCTGTTTGCTTTTTGTACGGCATGGGCAAGCGCTTCTTGGATCGCTTTAAGCGCGACAATATTCAGTTCGAGGCCTCGCTGGGGCTTGGCGTTCTGCTCCGCGACAGTACGGGCTTTGCTTACACCGATACGCCCGTACGCCGCGCTATCATCGAGAAGCGGCTGATCGTGGAGCGCGAGGAGGAAATGCGCGTGCTTTACGTTGCCATGACGCGCGCCAGAGAACGACTCTATCTTACCGCAGATATTGCCTCACCCGAGCGATTGGAAAACAAGATTCGCTCCTATGTGGAATTTGGACGGGCATACGGTATCTATGCTTCGAGCTCCTATTTGGAATGGATGTTTTCGGCACTTCGTTTAGGCGGCAACACCGACTGCTATCGGATTGAACGCATCTACACCGATTTTGTTTCTGTTCCAAAAGAGACAGAAAAAGAACCAATTTCTCTTCCCGCCCCCAAAACCGAGGATGAGACACTCACCGCACTTTTTGAAAAACGTTTTTCCTTTGTATATCCTTACGCGCACGTATCCTCGCTTCCCGCCAAGCTCTCGGTTTCCTCGCTCTATCCCGCGTTGCTTGATGAATCCGAGACCCAAGAGATCGATCCTTCCATGCTGAAGGACGCCTTCGTTTATCCCGAAGGACTATTGCCGACCGACCGCGCGAGCGGCGCGGAAAAAGGAACGGCAACACACACCTTCCTGCAATTCTGCGACTTCGACCGCGTGCTTGCGCACGGGGTGCGTGAGGAGCTTGCACGACTGCAAACTCAAAAATTCATCGACGAGCGTACCGCTTCGCTTTGCAATGTAAAGCAGTTAGAGGCCTTCTTCGCAAGTGACCTCTTGGCCCGTATTCAAAACGCCGACGAGGTATGGCGCGAACAACGCTTCAACATTTTCCTTCCTGCCTCGGAGTTTACGCAGGTCGAGGAAAAGGTCGACCTTTTGCGCGAGGAAAAAATTGCCGTACAGGGAGTCATTGACCTTTTCTTCCGCGAGAAAAACGGAAATATCGTTCTCGTGGACTATAAGACTGACTTTTTGACAGCCGAGGAATTGAAGGTTTCCGCGCTTGCCGAGGAAAAGCTGAAGGAAAGACACGCTGAACAGCTTCTATATTACAAAAAGGCCATTGAGCAGATCTTGGGCAAGTCCCCGTCCGAAACCCTCATCTATTCCCTGCCCTTGGGCAAGACCATTCGCATATAAGAAAAATCCCGTGGAATTCCACGGGATTTTTCTTTTTTATTTACCTTTCAGACATCCAATAAGTGAACAAAGGAGAAACGCCGCAATGTTTACGCAAACAATAGTAGAACCGATCGGCGTATCGGCAAGAAGTGAAATCACGAGGCCGATGAGCGCGCAGAAAACCGAAAGAATGGCCGCGCACACCGTGACCGCCTTGAAATTTTGAAACAGTCGCATCGCGCAAAGAGCGGGAAAGATCACGAGCGCCGAAATGAGAAGCGAGCCCACGAGATTCATGGCGAGAACCACCACGACCGCCACTATGACCGCCACGAGCAGATTGTAAAGCGAGGCACGCGTCCCCGTTGCCTGCGCAAAGCTTTCGTCAAAGGTGACGGCAAAGATCTTGTTATAAAACAGAACAAATACCGCCAAGACGATCACCGAAAGAATGACGCAGAGCCAGACCTCCGTCATCGAAAGCGTGAGGATGGAGACCGCGCCGAAAAGCGTACTGCAAACGTCGCCCGACACCGTGCTTGAGGTTGAGAAAACGTTCATCAAAAGATAGCCCACGGCAAGTGCCCCCACCGAGAGCATCGCGATCGAGGCGTCGCCGCGAATTTTTGCCTTCTGCCCAACGCAAAGAAGCAAGATCGCACAGATCACCGTGACGGGAAGAACGAGAAGCATCTCGTTCGTAAGCCCAAGCACCGCCGCAATCGCAATGGCACCGAACGCTACGTGTGAAAGACCGTCACCGATGAAGGAAAAACGCTTTAAGACCAGCGTAACGCCGAGAAGCGAGGAGCAAAGCGCAATCAGTACACCGACGATCAGCGCATAACGAACGAAGGGATACTGCAAATAATCGTAAAGCGTTTGAAAGATCTCACGCATTTTCCGCATCCTCCTTCCCCGCGGCAAAGCCACGGCCTGCTTCACTCGCAAGATATTCTTCTTTCGTGCCGAAGAAGATCTCCTTACCGATATGCAGAATATGCGTTGCGTATTTCAAAGCCGCCAGAACATCGTGCGAGATCATCACAATCGTGATCCCGTCCTTTTCATTGAGCTCAGCAATGCGATGATACATCTCGGCCGTAACCACGGGGTCAAGCCCCGCCACCGGCTCGTCCAAAAGCAAAAGCTTTTGCGTGGCACAAAGCGCACGTGCCAGAAGTACGCGCTGCTGCTGACCACCCGAAAGCGTGCGATAGCATTTATCCGAAAGCTCTGCAACCCCTAGACGCTTCATGTTGGCGCGCGCGAGTTCCTTTTCCTTTTTATTATAGAAAGGACGGAGCCCACACCGGCCAAGACAGCCCGAAAGCACGATCTCAAAGACCGACGCTGGAAAATCGCGCTGAACCACCGTTTGCTGCGGCAGATATCCGATCTCGTTTTTCTTCACGCCGTCGCCCGTACGCACCTCACCGTCAAGCACCGAATGAAGCCCCAAAATCGTCTTCATCAGCGTAGACTTCCCCGATCCGTTTTCCCCGACGATGCAAAGATAATCACCGCTATTCACTTCAAAATTTAAACCTTCCAAGATCTTATGTCCGTCATACCCGAAGGAAAGATCCCGACAAATGAGCTGTGCCATATTCCTATCCTTTATTGCCTATTTGTTTGAATTTGAGATTGATTTTCAAATTCGAGGGATATTATATCACATTCCGTTCCAAAAGTCAATAGCGTTCCGCGCAGCAAAAATTCATTTTTCCTTTCCTCTACACATAAATATAGAGTAAAACATGACGGAAAGGAAAACGCAATGAATCAAACGCTTACAAGGCCCAAAAAGCATACGGGACTCACCGAGGCCGAGGTGCTTGCGCAAAGGCAAAAATACGGCTCCAATCAAATGACGCCGCCTCGCCGCAAGGGCTTTTTTTCGCATTTTTTCTCCAATATGAACGACCCCGTGATCCGCGTTTTGCTGATCGCACTTGCCGTCAATCTCCTCTTTGTTTTCCGTACGGCAGATTGGGTAGAAACGATTGGGATCGGCATCTCGGTCTTTTTGGCGACCTTTATCTCCACGCTCTCGGAATACGGCAGTGAGAACGCCTTCTCCAAGCTACAAATGGAGGAAGAAAATTTTCTATGTCGCGTGAGACGCGACGGAAAAATACGGGAGATCCCCTTAAACGAGATCGTGGTGGGCGACCTGCTTCTTCTCTCACAGGGGGACAAGATTCCCGCTGACGGCCTTTTGGTTGAGGGAAAGGTACGGGTCGATCAATCGGCCATGACGGGAGAAAGTAAAGAGGTGGAAAAGCTCCCTTCGCGCGATGAGCGCCTATCCCCCGACGCACGCTCGGCCCTGCTACGCGAGTGTGTGGTGGTTTCGGGCGAGTGTGAGATGCTGGTGCGCGTCGTTGGCGACAAGACCTTTATCGGCGAGATCTCACGTGAGATCACAGTGGACACAAGGCAAAGCCCACTCAAAATTCGTCTCACCAAGCTTGCCTCGCAAATCAGCCGTCTCGGATACACTGCCGCCGTTCTCGTCGGCGTGGTCTATCTTTTCAACACGATTTTTCTCGATAGCGGCATGAGTCGTGAGATCATTCTCACAAAGCTGACCGATCTCCGTTTTATGCTGACTTCCCTGCTCGACGCCTTCACGCTGGGACTGACCATCGTGGTGGTAGCCGTTCCCGAAGGACTTCCTATGATGATCGCCGTGGTGCTATCCTCCAACATCAAAAAAATGACGCGCGACATGGTGCTTGTGCGAAAACCCGTAGGCATTGAAGCGGCGGGCAGTATGAACATTCTGTTTACCGACAAAACGGGGACGCTTACCGAGGGACATCTCTCGGTGACCGAGGTCTTCACCGACAGAGAATGCTACCCCACCGCCGCAAAATGCAAAAAAGCAGCACCCGAAATCTTCAAGCACCTTCACCTATGTGCCTACTACAATACGGGTGCCAAGCTTTCCGAAAAAACAGTAAGCGGCGGCAACGCCACCGAGCGCGCTCTTCTCTCCTATTTTCTCGCCGAGGGCGAGCTTGGGGGGCACCGCGTACTTTCTAAATTACCCTTTGACAGTGACAAAAAATATTCGGTTGCCTCTCTTGCCTCCATGGGTGGCATCACGCTTTTTAAGGGTGCCCCCGAGCGTCTGCTCCCCTTCGTTACGCGTGCACTTGACAAAAATGGACAGCGCGTTCCCTTTGATAAGCTTTCCTTTCTCGCTCGCATGGATACTCTCACAAAAAAGGGGATGCGCGTTCTCCTTGCGGCCTTCGCGGACGGTGAGCGACAAACCCCAGAAAATCTAACTCTGATTTGCGGCATTGCCATGTCCGATCGTCCACGCCCCGAAGCGCGTGCCTCGATCGCCTCACTTCGTGGGGCCGGCATTCAGGTGGTCATGATCACGGGAGACAATCCCGATACCGCTAGATCCATTGCCGACTCGCTCGGGCTCCTCACACGCACGAACGATCTTTGTCTTACCTCCGATGAGCTTGCGCGGATGTCGGATATGCAGCTATCCGAGTCTCTGCCGCGTCTTGCTGTGATTGCACGCGCGCTTCCGAGTGATAAAAGTCGCCTTGTGCGCGTAGCACAGGAAAAAGGCCTCGTTTGCGGCATGACGGGGGATGGCATCAACGATGCCCCCGCCTTAAAGCGCGCCGATATCGGATTCTCAATGGGAAGCGGCACGCAGGTGGCCAAGGAAGCGGGGGACATCATCATTCTCGACAACAACCTCGCCTCGATCGTTCGCGCCGTACTTTACGGACGCAATATTTTCAAAAGCATTCGAAAATTCATCGTGCTTCAGCTTACCATGAATCTTTGTGCCGTCGGTGTCACGATGATCTGCCCCTTTCTCGGCATCGATTCCCCCGTAACCGTGGTGCAAATGCTTTGGATCAACGTCATTATGGACTCGCTTGGCGGTCTTGCCTTTGCGGGTGAGCCTCCGCTTCCCTCCTGCATGAAGGAGAAGCCCAAGCGACGAGACGAGCCCATCTTAAACGGCTATATGGTCAATGAAATTCTTTGGCTCGGTGGCTTTACCGTTTTTCTCTCGCTCTTCTTTTTGAAGTCGCCCGCAATCATTTCCCGTTTTCGCGCAACCGAAAACGACCTCTGTCTCTTGACTGCCTTCTTTGCCTTTTTCATTTTTGCGGGTGTCTTCAACTGCTTCAACGCACGCACCGACCGCTTGGATCTTTTGGCCGACATTTCCAAAAACCGT
The DNA here is from genome assembly GCA_015064795.1 of Oscillospiraceae bacterium. Lineage (GTDB taxonomy): Bacteria > Bacillota > Clostridia > Oscillospirales > CAG-272 > RGIG8775. Next base: position 21,312 of record SVRO01000021.1, read on the forward strand.
CCGTTTTTACTTATTATGCTTGCCATCTCGGTCATTCAGATCGGATTTGTCTACCTCGGCGGCGACCTGCTTCGCACCATGCCCCTCTATCTCTCGGAAATTCTCACGGCACTCTCAATGGCTCTTCTCGTCTTCCCTGCCGAATTTCTTCGCAAGCTCGTCTGGAAGCTTGCCGTGAGTCGTACAGGATATTAACAAGTAACATAAACAAATTGATGTTTATCTGTGACTTTATGTGGGGCTCCGCCCCACACCCCGCCCTCCTTTTGAAAAAGGAGGGACGAAAACTTTTCTCGCATGGGTACGCTTAAACTTCACGTCATTTTGAGCCGCGT
>SVRO01000022.1 GCA_015064795.1 Oscillospiraceae bacterium
TTTTATGCTTGTACTTTCCTCTTTGTTGTTCAATTTTCAATGACCGTTTCAACCACCGCTCTCGCGGTGAGCCTGACTATTATATCACTTTCATAAACGCTTGTCAAGGGGTTTTTGAAAATTTTTTCATCTTTTTTCTTCTTTTTCATTGCCCTCAACCTCGCTCGAAGCGACTTCGACATTATACTACTTTTATCACCTCTTGTCAAGGGGGTTTTTGTCTTTTTTTGTTTTTTGGTTCTTTCTCCCAAATGCACGTCATGTTTCCCCCACACGCTCTTGTGTTTTTGCACAGTGCAAGAATCGACGCGTTACACTTCCTTCCTATTTATATATTGCATCACTCACGGAAACCCAGCGGATGCTTAAAACCAAGCGTGGCAACATCCGCATACTCAGGCGAAAAACGAACCATCAAATCCGCATTCTCCTCCTTATGCGTCAAAACGAGATCGAGAAAGAGATCATGCCTCTCTGCGATCCTCGCACAATCCTCAAGCTCGGAATAGGCGCAGGTATGGCCCTTGCTTCGTTTGTCGCGCCAATATGCGAGCGTCGTATAAAAGCAGACAAAGATCCTTCCATCCTCTTCAAAAATCTCCACTCTCGCCTTGCCGTCCACGGAAGCCATAGCCGCAAGCGACATCAAGCATGCCATAACCGCGGCAAACGAAGGCACACTAAAGGCCCAAGCCTCCGAGAGAAGAACCCTTCTCGCCTTTTGCACGGAAAGCGCACAACCAAAGCTTTGCGCCAAGTTACAGAGCATAAGAGAAAGCAAGGAGAGTATCCAATCACCGTCGCGAAGCGGCAGACGTTCCACCCCGCGATCAAACACCGCGGTCAGCCTCCCGACACATTCGGCAATCTTCGGAATTTCTTCCTCGTTCCCCCGTTTGCGCGGAAGCGTTTTCGCCTCAAGCGTTGGCGAAACACGCATATCGCTCCAAAAGCCCAAACGCCAAAGATCACGTACCGTTTCACGCGGCGTATGAAAAAGCACCGCCACGTACACGCCCGTCTCGGCAAAAGGCGCACAAAAGACGACCATAGGCCCTCTCGACGTTTCCAGCAACAGCTTTTTCGTGGCAAAGCTTTGACGCCAAGTCACAAAGAACTCGCGTTCCTCCTCGGACAAAAGTTCAAAAAAGTTCGTTTTCTTCTGAAAAGGAATATCCGTCCCAACGCGCGTGACGATCCGCCCGCTTGCGTCAAATATTACGATGTTGTCCGGCTTCTCACGCGCTATCTCGGTGGCACCGGTCTCTAAAGTTAATCCGTTTTCTACCATATAAATATTCTCCCTGCCGTTATCCCGTAAATTATACTATATCCGTCCCATATTGTCAAGATTTTCGGCTTTTTTTAAAAAAGCCCTTGACAAACAAAGGCAAATGTGATAGAATTCTACAGAAACGGGGGAGACCCCGTCTCCTTATCGTGCGTAAATTTTTTCTTCTATGCGCACGATCGAAAGTCCATAGGGAGGTGTAAAATATGGAAAAGGTTATGAATTCTTATGAAAGCCTGTTCATCGTCGATCTTTCGAACGGTGAAGACGCAGCCAAGGAAACTGTGACCAAGTTCACCACTTTGATCGCCGAGAACGGCGAGATCATCGACGTTGCCGATTGGGGTAAGCGCCATCTCGCATATCCGATCAACGACATGAACGAGGGTTACTACACGGTTGTTACCTTTAAGGCTCCGGCAGATTTCATCGCAGAGCTTGACCGTCTCTTCAACATTGACGAAGCGATCATGCGTAAGCTGGTTATCCGTCTTGAGCATGAGCCGACCGCAAAGCCCGCCGTGGCTGAGCCGATCGCCGAGGCTGCAGAAGAGACCGCAGAGGCTCCCGTAGCCGCTGAAGCCGCTGCTGACGCCGAGTAAGCACGGAGGCAAACAAAATGGCAAATCTGAATCTGAATAAGGTTATCCTCGCGGGAAGACTTACCGCAGAACCTGAGCTTAAGCAAACGCAAAGCGGCATTTCCGTTCTTTCGTTTTCGATCGCCGTCAACCGACGCTACGTGAAATCGACCGACGGACAGCAGGCCCAGCAGCAGACCGATTTTATCAATCTCGTTGCATGGCGCCAGACCGCTGAATTCATCTCGAGATTCTTTCACAAGGGCTCTTCGATTTGTGTAACAGGCTCGATCCAAGTAAGACCTTGGCAGGACCAGCAGGGCCAGAAGCGCTATTCCACAGAGGTTGTTGTGGACGAAGCAATGTTTGTCGACAGCAAGGGTGAGAGTACGTCCGGCGGTCAGTATACGCCTGACGCTTACAGTGCCCCGTCCTTCTCCTCCGGTGCGGATGAAGCGCCGAAGTTTGAAGAAGTCAATACTGATGAAAGCTTTTTGCCCTTTTAAGTGCAAAAAGCAACAAAATGAACGAGGAGGTTTCATAAGATGGATAGAAACGAAAACGCTGCACGCTCGGCTCGCCCGATGATGCGCAAGAGAAAGAAGATCTGCATCTTCTGTGCAGACAAGGTCGATTATATCGATTACAAGGACACCGGCAAGCTTCGCAAGTTCACCAGCGAGCGTGGCAAGATTCTTCCCAGAAGAATTTCCGGCACCTGTGCCAAGCATCAGCGCGACCTGAACACCGCTATCAAGCGCGCACGTCAGGCTGCTCTTCTGCCTTATATCACAGACTGAATTTGAAAGGGAGGTTTATCCTCCCTTTTGTTTTTGAAAGGAAAGATCATGCTGTTTTTGAAAATTGTTGCCATCCTGTTTGGTGTACTCGTCGTCAGTTGCTTTTCCCTTTCGGCGTATCTTTTCCGCTTTGCGTGCCGCCGCGACGGAAGAGGCAATGAATATGAAAATTTGGAAAGACTCAAGAAAAACGGACTCTCCCAATACGCTGACACCATCAAGGAGGGCTTTGAGAGCTTTCACGCCGCCGAGAAGGAGGACGTGTATATCACGAGCCGCGACGGACTCCGACTCCACGGCTATCTGATTCCCCATGAGGATGCCAAGGGCACGATTGTTATGATACACGGTTGGCGCAGCCGCGTAGCGTACGATTTCAGTGCCATTTGGAAGAAATATTACGCCATGGGCTACAACCTCCTCGGCATCGAGCAACGCGCCATCGGAGGAAGCGAGGGAAAATACATCTGCTTCGGCGCGAAGGAGCGCTACGATCTCATCGACTGGGTCAAATTCTTAAACGGACGCTTTGGCGAGGAGGCCCCCGTGATCTTTTCGGGCATTTCGATGGGTTGCTCCACCGTTATGTTTGCCATCGGCAACGAGGAACTGCCAAAAAACGTTGTGGGCGCGATTGCCGACTGCGGCTTTACGTCGGCTTGGGACGAGTTCTGTTACCTGCTCAAAAACAGCTACCATCTGCCAAAGTTCCCTTTCCTGTATATCGCAGAGGGCTTTGCCAGACTTTTTTGCGGCTTTTCCTTCCGCGCGTGCAACTCGACGGAAACGCTAAAAAACACTAAGATCCCCGTCCTTTTCATTCACGGAGAGGCCGACAACTTTGTGCCGCTTGAGCACACCTTAAAAAGCCACGCCGCCTGCGCGTCTCGATGCGAGCTTTTGACCGTAAAGGACGCCGAGCACGGCATGAGCTATCTGGTTGACCAAGACAACGCCGACAAAAAGTTGACCGACTTTTTGAATTCCCTTACCAAGAAAAACGAGTGCGAATCCTAAAATTCGCACTCGTTTTCTTTATTTCTTCTTTTTGATGTCGTGCCGAAGTATTCCCACAAAAATAGAGATCAGCGAAAAGGCCTCGCACAGAATGCCGCCCCACGATAGCTCGACAATGTTGTTGATCAGCCAAAGCGGTGAATTGAACAGCGAAAGGAAACGCATCTTGCCTGCATTCTCCATCGTAAAGGAAACCGTGCCCACGCACATCGCAATCACAGGCAATGTTTTGAGCGCCAGCGTAAAGGGCGACGCCTCCACGCCAAAGACCGTAAAGGTCAGCGGATAGGTTGCCGCGCAAAGCACAAGGAATGCCCACATCCAGACACGCTCCGCGCGCTTGGTTTTGATCACCTTGGCAAAAACGATCGCACGGACAAGCGCAATGGCGTTGAGCATCGAGCCTATGTAATCTCCCAGCATAAAGAAATGGATCGAGAAAAAAAGACCGCCGAAAAGCTGACACAAAATCAGCATAACCTTTTTCTTTTGCTGGTATGAAATGACGTTACACCCAAGGCCGAAAATGCCCAAAAGCTGTGCCACAAACGTATACATGCGCAATTCCTCCAAGCCTTGTTTCAAAACAAAATCGGCAAGCTCCAAAAGAAGTCTTGCCGATTTGGTGCTCCATCGGAGAGTCGAACTCCGGACACCTTGATTAAAAGTCAAGTGCTCTGCCATCTGAGCTAATGGGGCATAGATTTACCATAATATGATACCACAAACTCGCCGTTTTGTCAACCAATTTCAATTCGTCAAATTCACCAAAATCAAAACTGCATTTTGGTGAATTTGACATCAAACAGTTCAAAGTCGGCTTTTTAGCTCATCTGCAAAACGGCTGATATTTTCGGGAATCAACGCAGGAAGCGCGATATCCCGTTCTCTGTCCATATCGCGATTGTTCGCGCGCACAAAATGGAGAACCGCCTTCATGATCAGCTTCTCAATTCCCTTCTGCCGCTCGATCCGCATTTCGCCGCCAAAATTCATGGCCGACGCGGCACTCTGCCAAAGTGAATCGTCAAAATTCGATTTAAAATACGCGAGTGCATTGTCTGCAAAGTTGCAACAAATATAAAGCCCAAAAGGACGCGCAAGGATCGCCTCACGGTTGTTTTTCAGAAAGGCCGTCGCGCTCTTGGCGATCTTGCCCGCGCGGATATAGCTGCCGATCACAACGGCGTCAAAATCCTCCACGCGCGGCGTTTCCTCACCGAGATCGGCAAGCGTAATATTATGCGCCGCAAAATGCTCCGCAAGCATAAGCGCGGCGTCCTTTGTGGTTCCCGATTTGGTGGCGTAAGCAATAAGTAAGTTCATTTTTCCCTCACAGCAGGGGCCGCCTCTGCGACGGCCCCTCTTTTCTTTATTCTTCGTTCGGTGTGATCAGCCCGTAATCGCCGTCCTTGCGCTTATACACGACACAAACGCTCTCGGTCTGGTCATCCATGAAAACGAAAAACTCATGATCCAGCAAATTCATCTGCAAAATGGCCTCGTCCACCGACATGGGCTTGTATGCAAAGGATTTCCGACGGATGCGGAACTCCTTCGGCTCCTCCTCAAAACTCGCATCAAAATCGTACGGCGTATCAAACGCGTCGTCGCGAAGACGCTTTTCAAGGCGCGTCTTGTTTTTGCGAATCTGACGCTCGATCCTGTCAATAGAACGGTCCAGCGCATTCTGAAAGGTCTCGTCCTCTACCTCACAGCGAAAGAGTGTGCCTGCCGCCGAGATGGTCACCTCAAGATTTTCCTTGTTTCGCTTACGGCTGAAGGTGACGGTTGCATCCGCCTCCCTTTGAAAGTACTTGTCAAGCTTTGCGAGCTTGTCAAAAACAAGTTCTTTCAGGCTATCGCGAACGGTCATTTGCCTTGCGTTGATGGTAACTTTCATTTCGGTTCCTCCTTAAGCTTCGAAGCGGGAAAACGCTTCCCTCTCCGTGTTTTTATTATACCACATTTTCCTTTCTTTGTAAACAGTATTACATATCATTTTTCTTTTTCTTTGCTTTTTTGTATATTTTGTCCAAAGAAAAGAAAAAGAAATCTTGCAGGGGAATTGACAGAACGAAAATAATTTGGTACAATAATAATGTATTGTGTTTATTTTTTGGAGGTCGAATAATGAACCCCGAGATTCAACGAATTCATGAGCTTCGCACCCTGCTTACCAAGCACGCGAGGCTTTACTACGTATACGATTCCCCCGAAATTTCGGACTATGAATACGACAAGCTTTATGCGGAGTTGAAAATGCTTGAGGAAAAGCACCCCGAGGACTTTGACGAGACCTCCCCCACACAACGCGTGGGCGGTGCGCCGCTGGACAAATTCGAAAAGGTAACGCACACGGTTCGTATGGACTCGCTTGCCGACGTTTTTTCGTTTGACGAGGTCGCAGACTTCGTGGGCGCCATGCAAAACGCCACGGAAAAGCCGCATTTCTCGGTCGAACCGAAGATCGATGGGCTTTCGGTAGCCCTGACCTATGAGAGCGGCCGCCTCGTGCGCGGTGCAACGCGCGGCGACGGCGTCACAGGCGAGGACGTCACGGCCAACATCAAAACCGTGGGAGCCGTCCCGCTTCGTCTCACAGAGCCCTTAGATCTCACGGTGCGCGGCGAGGTCTATATGCCCCGCGCATCCTTTGAAAAGCTGAATCTCACACGCGAGGCCGAGGGGCAGTCGTTGTTTGCCAATCCGCGTAACGCCGCGGCAGGCTCGCTCCGCCAGCTTGACCCCAAAATTGCCGCCGCGCGCGGCCTTTCGATCTTCGTTTTCAATCTGCAAAGCGGCAATCTCTATACCGACCGCGAAAATCCCGACTCACACACCGAAACGCTTGCGCGCCTTCGTGAGCTTGGCTTCACCGTGCTTCACGACAAGGCCTGCCTTAGCAGTACCGAGGAGATTCTTGCGCACATTCAGCGTCTCGGCAATATGCGCGACGACCTCCCCTACGACATTGACGGAACGGTGATCAAGCTCGACTCGCTTGCGGCGCGCGCCGCCGTCGGCGAGGGCACCAACACTCCAAAATGGGCGGTTGCTTACAAATTCCCGCCCGAGCAAAAGCAAACCAAGCTTCTTGACGTGGAGATCGCCGTGGGCAGAACAGGAGTTCTCACCCCCACCGCGATCCTCGCACCCGTAAGACTTGCGGGAACTACCGTATCGCGCGCTACGCTCCACAACGCGCGCTTCATTCGTGATAAGGACGTTCGCATCGGTGACACGATAACGCTGCAAAAGGCGGGCGACATCATCCCCGAGGTCGTGTGCGCCCACCCTGAAAAAAGAACGGGGGCAGAGACCCCCTTCCAAATGCCCACACACTGTCCTTCTTGCGGGGAGCCCGTCTTTTACGACGAGGAGGAGGGGGCTGCCACGCGTTGCTTAAACACTGCCTGCCCCGCCCAGCTCTCACGCGCCGTGGAGCATTTTGCCTCCAAGGGTGCTATGAATATTGACGGACTTGGCCCGCAGATCGTCGATCTGCTTTTAAAGAATCAACTCATTGCCGACGTAGCCGACCTGTATTCGCTTGACGTGAAGCAGGTAGCCTCGCTCGAACGCATGGGACAAAAATCCGCCGCCAATTTGATCGAAGCCATCGAGGGATCCAAATCGGCAGGGCTGGAACGCCTCATCTACGCACTCGGCATTCGCGGCATCGGAGAGGTGGCCGCCGCTTCGCTGGCCGCACGCTACGGTAGCCTTATGGCCTGTTTCGGTGCCACCTACGAGGAGCTGATCGCCATTGAGGATTTCGGTGAGATCACGGCGGGCAGCGTACTTGAATTCTTCTCGCGTCCGCAAAATATCGACCTCTGCCAAAGACTTCTTGCCGTCGGCGTCAAGGACGCACCGGTAGCCGCCCCCAAGGGTACCAAGCTCCAAGGCCTTACCTTCGTGCTGACGGGAACGCTCCCCACTCTCTCTCGCGACGAGGCAAGCGAGAAAATTAAGGCGGCAGGTGGCAAGGTCAGCGGCTCGGTCTCCTCCAAGACCTCCTTCGTGGTCGCCGGCGAGGCGGCGGGAAGCAAGCTTACCAAGGCACAATCGCTCGGCGTACCCGTCATCGACGAGGACACGCTCCTTGCCATGCTAAACAATTAAGCATAAGATAATAACATTTTAATCAATTGATGTTTATCGGGGAGGACGATGCGGGGCTCTGCCCCACACCCCGCAAGTTTTTGAAAAAACTTGACTAAAACTTTTCTCGCATGGGTTGTAAAAACTTCACGTTATTTTGAGCCGCGAAAGCTGACGCGCAGAAAAGAAAGCGAGCTTTCTTAGTCCCTGGCGTGGCTCGCGGCGCAAACGTTCTTCGCACAAGGTGCGAAAAACCAAAATGACTCGGATCCCCTTTACAATAAAGTTTTTGCAAACTTTGTAGTGAAAAATTCCAGAAAAGTTTTTGAGGGTGGTAGGGAAACTGTAACAAATTGGGGTTTGCGAAGCAAATGCGGCACTTTTAGTGACGCAACCAATTTGTTAACCGAGGTTGCGAAGCAAACTCGTATTTTCTTAAAAAGTTTCCCTAAGCGTAACTCCTCGACAAATCAAAATTTGCATTTTCTTGTTAAATATTAGCCATTTGTTATATTAAAATAATCCAAAATCCCCTGATAGATTCCCGTGGCAAACAAGCGCGGATTTTCGTTCATCAGGGTCGCGTCACTTGGGTTCGTGATAAAGCCAAGCTCGACGAGCGTAGCGGGCATCTGAGTTTTGCGAAGCACGTAAAGCCCGTTTCTCACGAACACCCCGCGATTATCGAGCCCCGTCACCTCGGTCATACGCCGCAGAATATCTGAGGCAAGCTCGTACGCGGCCGACGGCCGTGAAAAAACGAAGGCCTCGCTTCCCGTAGCCGCAGGACTTGCCGCCGCGTTGGTGTGCAGGCTGATAAAGGCGTCGGCACCAAAGCTGTTGGCGGCATTGACACGTGCCGCAAGACTTGAGGCCGTGGAGGTGCCAAGCTGGGTGCTTGCACTCGGACGCGAAAGAAGTACCTCAAAATTTCCGTTTTCCAAAAGGAGATCGGCAAGCTCAAGCCCTACGCGAAGCACGATGTCCTGTTCTCTGAGTCCATTCCCCTCGGCACCCGCGTTGGGATTGATCGGATTATGTCCTTGGTCGATATAAATTTTAATAGCCATAGATAGCTCCCTTCTGCTTTTGTTTCATTTTATGAAAGCAAGAGCTTTTCTGTGACAGAAAGAAGGCTTTATGAGCAGTATCAAAAACGAAAATTTTTCCGAAGAAAAAAATAAAGTCGAAAAAGGCACGCTCTATCTCGTAGCCACACCGATCGGTAATCTGTCCGACCTCTCGGAGCGCGCCGTAAAGGTGCTCGCGGAAGTAGACTTCATCGCCGCCGAGGACACGCGAAACTCCATGCGCCTCCTTTCTTACCTCGGCATTTCCAAGCCGATGGTCTCCTATTTTGAACATAACAAACGGGAGCGCGGAGGCGAGATTTTGGGGCGACTTGCCGCAGGCGAGGCCTGTGCTCTCATCACCGACGCGGGCACGCCCGCCATCTCAGATCCCGGGGAGGATATCGTCGCCCTCTGCGCCGAGGCCAAGATCCCCGTATATTCGGTTCCCGGTCCTTGCGCCGCCATCGTGGCGCTTACGGTATCGGGTCTTCCCACGGGACGCTTTTCCTTTGAGGGATTTCTCTCTACCAATAAAGCCGAGCGCAAAAAGCATCTGGAGTCCTTGCGAAACGAAACGCGCACCATGATCTTTCACGAGGCTCCGCACAAACTGAAAACGACACTTTCCGACCTTGCCAAGTACTTTGGCGAGGAACGACCGATCGCGCTATGCCGCGAGCTTACCAAGAAAAATGAAGAAGTCCTGCGACTCACCGTTGGTGAGGCCGTCGCCTACTACGAAATACACGAGCCGCGCGGCGAATACGTGCTCATTCTCGGCGGTGCCACACAAACGACCTCCGCGTGCGACTGGGAAAGCATCAGCGTCCAAGAACACGTAGAACGCTATGTGAACGAAGGCATGAGCAAAATGGATGCCATCAAGACCGTCGCTCGCGACCGCGGAGTCGCCAAAAGCGTGATCTATAAGGAGGTTTTATAGCCCCTCTGCCACGCCTTCAAATTTTGATTTATCGGTCTGTTTATGTGGGGCGTTGCCCCACACCCCACAAACTTTTGAAAAAGTTTGATCAAAACTTTGCCTGCATTGGTGCGTATAAACTTCACGTCATTTTGAGCCGCGTACAGCGCACGCGCAGAAAAGAGAGCGAGCTCTCTTTGTCTGCCGCGTGGCTCGCGGCATATACGTTCTTCTCGCTTTAGCGAGAAGAACCAAAATGACTCGGAGCTCCCTTACAATAAAGTTTTTGCAGACTTTGTAGTAAAATTTTTCAGAAAAGTTTTTGAGGGTTCTTAGGGAACTTTTTTCAAAAAGTTCCCTAAGCGTCCCCCCCTACAAACATCAATTTGTTGAAAAGTTAAATTTTGAACATCGTCCAAAAAGCGAATGGACGCTTTTGTTTCCAACTTGACATTTTTCATATTATCTGTTATAATTATATATTAAGAACCGAGGGAGAAAGAGGGTGAGCGTGTGAAACAGGCATTTTCCGACGTTGTCGGAAACGAGGGACTCCGCCGTCGGCTTTGCGACGACGTGATGAAGCGCAGCACCGCTCACGCCTATATTCTTGCAGGACCGCACGGAAGCGGCAAGCATACGATTGCGAGACACTTCGCCGCCGCATTGGCTTGCGAAAACCGCGAGCGCGAGGATCTGCCCCTTCCCTGTCTCACCTGCCCGACCTGCAAAAAGATCTTGGGGGGCAAATCTCCCGACCTCCTTTGGATCGAAAAAATGGGACAGTCGGTCAAGATCGAGCAGATACGCGCTTTAAAAACCGACGTTTTCACGTACCCGAACGACCTTGACGATAAAATATACGTCATTGAGGACGCCGACACCATGACCGAAGCGGCGCAAAACGCCTTTCTTCTCACCTTGGAGGAGCCGCCGTCCTTCGTACATTTTTTTCTGCTTTGTGAACGGCCCGAAAAGCTGCTTGATACCGTCCGAAGCCGCGCCCCTGTGCTTCGCACCGAAATTCTTTCGCGCGAATGCATAAAGGACTATCTGCTCTCTCACAGTGAGGCGGCCGCCTCACTTGCGCGGCAAAAGCCTAGCGAGTTTGAGGAGCTTCTCACCATGGCAGACGGCTCGATCGGGCGAGGCCTTGAGCTTTGCGACGATAAGGAGCGCGCACCGCTCCTAAAGAGGCGTCAGCTTTCGGCGGAGCTTGTAGAAAAAGGACTCCGCAAGGACTACCCCGCACTCGCGCGGCTCACAGTTTCGCTTCCGCGCAAGCGGGACGAGCTTTTACCGATCTTGAACGGCGCGCAAAGTGCGCTTCGCGATCTGATCTCACTCAAAACCGCCAAAGAGCCGCCGCTCGTCTTTTATACCGATCGGGAAGTGGCCTTGGAGATGGCGTATTCCAATAGCACGGCAACGCTTTGTGCGCTGTCCGACAAGCTATCGCTCGCGATCGAGCACATCTCCCGAAACGCGAATATCCATCTTGCTCTTGTCAGTCTGTTATCAAAAATATAAATACCGAAAAGAAAGGTATCCCACCTATGAACGAAGAAAAGAAAAAAAACAATAAACGGCGCGGACGCCGCTATCACCACCGCGGCGGGCAGAAGCCGCATAAAGAGGGCGCGCAGGCTCCGCAAAAGAACGAGCGTCCCGTACCGGAGGCTCTCGACACCGAATTTCAAAAGGACGAACCACTTTACCGTGGCTTTGACGGCAAAAAAGACGTGGAGGAGGACGTTCCGCTTCCCGAGGGCTACAACTTTGACGATGATAGCATCCTCTTTGGCGCAAAGCCACCGCGCGAGCAGATCGAAGGCGGTGAAAATATGACCGCCGTGATCGGCATCCGCTTCAAAACAACGGGTAAGGTCTATTATTTTGCGGCAGGAAATATCAAGGCCAAGCGCGGCGACCACGCCATCGTGGAGACGGCGAGAGGGGCCGAATTTGGCGAGGTATGGCTCCCCAACCGCTTCGTGCCGAACGAGGAGATCGTGCCGCCGCTCCGCCCCGTGCTCCGCATCGCTACGGCGGCAGACATCGCACATAACGAGGAAAATCGTCAAAAGGAAAAGGACGCCTTCCGCATCGGAAATGAAAAGATCCTCGCCCACGGGCTTGACATGAAGCTGGTGGACGTGCAGTATACCTTTGACAATTCCAAGCTTCTCTTTTATTTCACCTCGGCAGGCCGCGTGGACTTCCGCGAGCTTGTTAAGGATCTCGCATCGGTATTCCGCACGCGCATTGAGCTGCGACAGATCGGTATACGCGACGAGGCCAAGCTAATCGGAGGACTGGGCGTTTGCGGCCGCACGCTGTGCTGCTCGGGCTTCCTTTCCAACTTCGGACAGGTTTCGATCAAAATGGCCAAGGAGCAAAATCTTTCGCTCAACTCCTCGAAGATTTCGGGCAACTGCGGAAGACTTATGTGCTGTCTGCGCTACGAGCACCCGACCTACGAGGCCGAGATCAAGCTGACGCCCCCCGTGGATTCGGTAGTGAAAACCCCCGACGGCGTGGGAACGGTGTGCGAGATCTCCCCCATAACGGGCATCATCAAGGTGAAGCTCAAGGACGCCGATCCGCCCGTTCCCAAGGCCTACCATCGCGACACCGTGACGGTCATTTCGCGTCCCAAGCGCGGCGAGAAGGAAGAGACCGAGGACGCAAAAGAGGAATAAATCAAAGTTTTTCAAAAAAAATTGATTTATTTTTTAAAAAGGTCTATACAAAAACGAAAAAATATGATACAATAAGACATCAAAATATATTTTTGGGAGGAACATATCATGGCTTATAAGATTTCTGACGATTGCATCGCTTGCGGTGCTTGCGCTTCCGAGTGCCCCGTTGAGGCGATTTCCGAGGGCGACGGCAAGTACGTAATTGACGCTGAAAAGTGCATTGACTGCGGCGCTTGCGCAGACGCTTGCCCCGTTGACGCACCCAAGGCTGAGTAAGATATCGCAAAAAAGCCGAAGCCTTAAACGCTTCGGCTTTTTTCTTTGAAAGGATCACATATGCCAACATTTCCCCCACTCCTTCCGGGCGAAAAGCTTGAGAAGGTCAACGAAAACATCTCCCTGATTCGCAAGACCGACGGACTTACCTTCGGCACCGACGCATATCTGCTTGCCGCCTACGTCGGACGCTCGCCAAATTCGCTCGCCGTGGACCTCGGAAGCGGAACAGGCATTCTCCCTTTGCTTCTTTTAGCACGAGAAAAGATCGGCCGCGCGGTCGCCGTCGAGGTGCAAGCCGCTTTTGGCGAGCTGATTGCACGCAACGCCGCACTGAATCAGATGACCGATCGCCTAACCCCCCTTTGCGTCGATCTGCGCGAGCTCCCCTCCCCCTCGCTCCCTGCGGAATGTGCCGATATCGTGCTTTCCAATCCCCCGTCCATGAAGGCCGACAGCGGCAAGCTCAATCCAAGCGAAGCCAAACAGATCGCGCGCCACGAGATCTGCGGCGACATTCGCGACTTCTGCCGGACGGCCTCCTCGATACTTAAGTACGGCGGAAAATTTTACTGCGTTTATCGCCCCGACCGCCTTGTAGACCTCTTGGACGCCATGCGGCATCACGGCCTTGAACCCAAGCGCATGACGCTGGTTCACGCCACTGCAAACGCCGCGCCAAGCATGGTGCTTGTGGAGGCCAAAAAGGGCGCGGCCCCCTCGCTCACTCTGACAAGACCGCTTCTTCTCACGGAGGAGGACAAGGTCACACAAAGCGAGGATGCCAAGCGCATCTACGAAACCTGCTCCTTTGCGGATTTTTGGAAGGTTTAATATGGAACATATCAAACGAATTTTAAGCTATACGCGCCGTGCGGTCGACGATTACGGCATGATACGCGAGGGCGAGAAGATCGCCGTCGGCATCTCGGGCGGCAAGGACTCTTTGACCCTTCTCTGCGCGCTCGCCGAGCTTCGCCGCTTCTATCCCAACAAATTTGAGCTTTGCGCCATCACGATCGATATGGGCTTTGCAGACGAAATGGACTTCTCGGGCGTTCGCGCGCTTTGCGAGTCGCTGGACGTCCCCTACCACATCGTCCCCACCGAGATCTATAAAATCATTTTCGAGGTACGCAAGGAGGCAAGCCCCTGTTCACTCTGCGCGAAAATGCGCCGCGGCGCGCTGCACAAGGCGGCCAAGGAGCTGGGGTGTACCGCCGTCGCGCTTGGACATCACTTCGACGATGTGGTGGACACCTTCATGCTCAACCTCTTTTTTGAGGGCCGACTCGGTTGCTTCAGCCCCGTCACCTACCTCTCGCGTATGGATATTACGCTCATTCGCCCCATGATCTATATGCCCGAAAAGGATGTGCGCTACTTTGCGCAGAAGGCCGAGCTTCCCGTCATTAAGTCGCCCTGCCCCGCCGACGGCAACACCGAGCGCGCCGAAATGAATAAGCTTCTTTTAGAGCTTGAACGCAACAACAAGGGCCTGCGCTACCGCATCTTCGGTGCCATTCAGCGCGGGGAGATCGACGGCTTTAAGCCCTGCGGCAGAATGACAGGCACCAAAAACTACGAAGAAACGGAGGAATCTTCCCAATGAAGATCACCGAACTTTTTGAAAAGGATAAGCTCTCCCTTTCCTTTGAGGTTTTCCCTCCAAAGACCGACTCGGCCTTTGACAGCGTCAAGGAGGCCACGGAGGAGATCGCGCGGCTCTCGCCCGCCTTCATGAGCGTCACCTACGGCGCGGGCGGCGGTACGAGCCAATATACGCTTGACATTGCGCGCAACATCCGTGAGCGCTACAGCGTCCCCACGGTCGCGCATCTCACCTGCGTTTCCTCTACTAAGGAGACGGTGGCCGCGCGCATTCGAGAGATCCATGCAGCAGGCATTCAAAACATCATGGCACTGCGAGGCGATATTCCGCAGGATAGGCAAAACGACGATCGAAGCAGATGGGATTACCGTCACGCCTACGAGCTTGTGCGCGAGCTGAAGGAGAGCGGCTACGATTTTTGCATTGGCGGCGCGTGCTACCCCGAATCGCACCCCGAAAGTGAAAATCAGACCGAGGATATCCGTCACCTAAAGGAAAAGGTGGACGCGGGATGCGACTTCCTCACCACGCAGATGTTTTTTGACAATAATCTGCTCTACCGCTTCCTCTACCGCATTCGCGAGGCGGGCATTTCGGTGCCCGTGATTCCCGGCATCATGCCCATCACCGACAAGAAGCAGATCGAGCGAGCACTCAAGCTCTCAGGCTCCTTTATGCCCCGCCGCTTCCTTGACCTCGTGGATAAATTCGGCGAAAAGCCCGCCGCCATGAAGCAGGCAGGCATTGCCTACGCCACCGATCAGATCCTCGACCTTTTTGCCGCAGGCATAAACAATATCCACGTTTACACCATGAATAAGCCCGACATTGCCAAACGGATTTTGGCAAATCTGTCAGACATACTTGAAGCATAAAACAATCCACAGCGTACATTTTTTAACTTGCGCTTTATAAAGGAGATCTTATGATTTACGAAATCGATCCCAAAGAGCTTCTAACGCCCGCAATGAGTGGCGATGCCAACGCCCAAAATACACTCGGCGTTTATTACGGCATGGGTCTTTTTGATGGGAAACCCGATTTTGATGAAGCGGTAAAATGGTACCGAAAAGCGGCGGAACAAGGACATGCAGAAGCACAGTATAATCTTGCTGTTTGTTACAGGATGGGAAGAGGTGTGCCTATGAACGATGCCATTGCAGAGTTTTGGTTCAACAAAGCGTCAGAGCAAGGAATTAAGATAAAGCATTTATACGAATCACTTGAGGAAGAATAAACGGAGGGAATACTATGTTCAATTGGAGAAAAAAGAAGCAACCCTCGGCGGTTACAGAAAAAGAGCTTGACGATTCTCATTTGTTTGACAATTTTGATGACGGTCTTGGAAGTCTTGTCATACAAGAGGCAAAACCTATTACCGATTCTTGTGTTCCCATTGTGCCTACGAACTCCTTTGCTGTAAATACTACAAATATTGCAAATACTACGAAACCAACAGGGAGCATAAGCAACAAACGAGTCCTCACCTCTAATATTGCCTACGATATCAATTTGGGAAAAGCACTGGAAGGCGACCTTGATGCACAGCTTATTTGCGCCGACTGTTGCTATTACGGAGATACTGTCAAGCAAAGCTATAGAGCGGCAGAGCTTTGGTATCGAAGGGCATCAGAGCAAAATAGCGCCAAAGCTCAGCGTATGTTAGGCGAAATGCACTATTTTGGTCAATGGGTAGAACAAAATTACAAGGAAGCTGTCAAGTGGTACACCTTAGCGGCAGAGCAAGGATACTCCATAGCACAATTCGATCTCGGCTTTTGTTATAACAAAGGCCAAGGCGTAAAGCAAAACTACGAGGATGCGGTCAAGTGGTATACCTTGGCGGCAGAGCAAGGATACGCTTTGGCACAATACAATCTCGCCGTTTGTTATGGAAACGGCCAAGGCGTAAAACAAAGCTACGAGGATGAGGTCAAGTGGTACACCTTGGCGGCAGAGCAAGGATACGCTTTGGCACAATACAATCTCGCCGTTTGTTATGGAAACGGCCAAGGCGTAAAACAAAGCTACGAGGATGCGGTCAAGTGGTACACCTTGGCGGCAGAGCAAGGAAACGCTTTGGCACAATACAATCTCGCCGTTTGTTATGGAAACGGCCAAGGCGTAAAACAAAGCCACAAGGATGCGGTCAAGTGGTACACCTTGGCGGCAGAGCAAGGAGACGCCGCGGCACAAAAAAATCTTGCCTCCTACTATTTCTATGGTACAGGGGTATCACAAGATTATGGTAAGGCGTTAGAATGGTACGAAAAAGCAATCAAATCCGCCCAAGAAGACAAAGATACCGACTTGGAAACAAAAAAAGAAAACGAAGAAATTATCTCCGAAGCAACAAAGAAGTTGGAAGAATGCACCGCAAAGGCCTTCGAAAAAATGAATCAGCTTGCTCTCAACGGCAATGCTTCTGCGCAGTTTAACATGGGCCTCTATTTCGAAAACGGAACCAACGTAGAACAAAGCTACAGTACAGCAGTAAAATGGTATTACAAAGCTGCAATGCAAGGACATATAAAGGCACAGTATAAATTGGGAATGCTGTATTATTACGGTCACGGCTTTGAAAAAAACGTTGACAAGGCACTTGAATGGCTCGAAAAATCAGCAAATGAAGGATATGCGCCGGCATTATATTCGATGGGCTATATTTATGAGCATGATTGCATAGAGTCTAAACAGGAATGTATAGGCTTTTACAAAGAAGCCGCAGAGCAAGGTTTGGCAGAAGCGTTGTATGCGCTCGGCGTCCACGCTGAAAAGGGCATATATGTATGTCAAAATGTTGACCTTGCCATAGACTATTATCTCGAAGCAGCGGAAAAGGGCTATGAGTCAGCAAAAAAAGCTCTTTTACGGCTCGAAAAAGCCGGACTTTATGAAAAAGAATAGGAAAAAGACAAGAAATAAACAACGGTCCCAAACCATGTGGCGTGCCACAGGGTTTGGGACCGTTTATTTACGGTGAAGTTTTATTCTTATTTGCAAACATCGCGTGCAATCTGGTACAGACGCTCGATCTCAGCCTTGCGCTTTGCGCAAACGGCACGCATCTCGTCGATCTGCTCGGCGGAGAACATATCAAGGTCGCCGTCCTTGAGCTTATTCTTGTACATACGGTCAAGAATAAGTGCGAAATTGATCTCCACGGGCTGAAGCTTACCGTCAATCTCACAGATGACCACATTGCTCTCGCCCTTGAGAAGAAGCTCTACGGCAAGAACGCCCATTTCGGTTGCAGTCAAGCGGTCGCGCAGAGAGGGCGAACCGCCGCGCACGATGTGCGCCAAACGCGAGAAGCGGGATTCCAAAAGCTCGTTCAAGCGAGCCGTCAGCTTTTCGCAATAGTCTCCCCCCTTGATCGCAGGGATGCCCTCGCTGATCATCACGATCATACCGCGCTTACCTGCCGCCTTAACACTCTTGATCTTTTCAAACATAGCCTCCTCGTCAAAGGGAAGCTCAGGAATGGCGATCGCCACAGCACCCGAAGCAATGCCTGCATTCAGCGCAATGCAACCGCAGTCACGTCCCATGACCTCGACCACGTTACATCTTGCGTGCGACTCACAGGTATCTCGCAGATCGTCAACCAAAGAAATAACCGTATTCATGGCCGTATCATAGCCAAGCGTATAATCTGTTGCCGTAATATCGTTATCAATGGTCGCGGGAATACCGATCGTGGGAATACCGCGACGGGTAAGATCGGTCGCACCGCGGAAGGTACCGTCACCACCGATGGCAACGATCGCGTCAATATTGTTCTTGCGGCAGGTCTCAATAGCCGCCGCCATTCCTTCCTCGGTCTTGAACTCGGGGCAACGCTCGGAATAAAGCATTGTACCGCCATTTGTAATAATATTGGAAACGCTACGGGGAGAAAGCGGAACCAGCGTGTTCTCAATAAGGCCCTTATAGCCGCCAAGAACGCCTATGACCTCAACGCCCTCCTCCAAAGCCTTTCTCGTTACCGCGCGAACCGCAGGATTCATACCGGGGGCATCTCCACCCGAGGTAAGAACGGCAATTTTTCTGAATTTCTTTTCCATTATCTTCTATATCCTTTCCACAAGGGGTTTTACTTAGCATATTTTACCGCAAACCCCCAAAAAAAGCAATAGGTTTTTACAATTTTTTTCCGATTATTTCATTCGACCGCAACCCAAGGTTGTCAATCCCACGAGTTTCTTCTTTTTTTTACCTTTTTGATCAAAAAGTTTACATAATTTTCCGAAAAGCCAGCAATAGCGCGCGACCTGCGGCAAGCGTGCGAATATATTCGCGCGAACGCATACCGGAGAAGGAAAAACGAGTCACCTGCGTTCCTTTCGCCGTAGAGATCCCAATATACACCGTGCCAACGGGATTTTTTTCATCTCCGCTTTCCGAGGGTCCCGCGTAGCCTGTTGTGGAAATGCCGATATCGGTGCCAAGACGCGTCCGCACGCCCTCGGCCATTTCGGCGGCCACCTGCTCGCTCACGGCACTATAGGCGGCAAGCGTTTCACGCTTCACACCGAGAAGCTTCTCCTTCATCTCGTTCGTATAGGTAACCACACCACCTGCAAAGACGGCCGACGCCCCCGCAATATCGGTGATCCGCTTGGCAATAAGGCCACCCGTGCAGGATTCGGCACACGAAAGTGTAAGCCCCTTCGCACCAAGCGCTAAAACGAGTGCTTTCTCTATTTTTTCCACATCTACCCCGTAAATATGCTCGCCTACCGCCGTTTGATATATTTTTTCTACGATCTCATCACACATTGCCGCAGCACGCGTCTCGTCCGTAGCACGCGCGGTGATGCGAAGACGGCATTCGCCGTCCTTGGCATAGGGGGCTACAGTTGGATTTTGCGAGGACTCCATCAGCTCCTTCAGCTCATTCTCCACCGCCGACTCGCCCATGCCCATAATGTGAATATTGCGGCTGAAAAAGACCTCGCCGCGCCGTCCCGCAAGATACGGAAGCACCTCGTTATCCACCATCGGCTCAAATTCACGCGGTGGTCCCGGAAGAAGAATGGCAATTTTTCCGTTCTCGCCCTCAAGAACGATACCCGGTGCCGTGCCATTCGGATTTTTCAAAACGATCGCATCGTCGGGCACGAGTGCTTGCTTGCGGTTGTTGGCAGTCATGCGGCACACATCGCCGTAGCGAAGCGTAAAATAACGCTCGATCTCGGAGAGCACACCTTCGTCCATGTGCATGGCGCGACCGAAATAAGCCGCCACTGTCTCCTTGGTCAGATCATCATAGGTCGGGCCAAGACCTCCGCTGGTAATGACCAAATCGGCGCGCGAAAAGGCCTCGGCAAGCGCGTCCTTCAAACGCTCTGCGTTATCGCCCACTACGGTCTGACGGTACACCCCAACGCCAATCGAGGCAAGCTTTTGTGAGAGATAGGCGGCGTTGGTATTTACGATGTCTCCAAGCAAAAGCTCGGTGCCAATGCAAAGGATCTCGGCATTATGAATGGTTGAATTCGACATAAAAAACCTCGCAAAATGGTATTCAATATTATTATAGTACACTCCCCTGCGCCTGTCAAGAAAAAGACTTGCTTTTTCCCCCGTTTCGTGATAAAATATAGAAAATTACGCAAAGGGGGGGTAAGAAGATGAGCATTTGCCAAATGTGTCCGCGCGCATGTGGTACCGACCGTACCGAAGGTACGCTCGGCTTTTGCCGCGCACCTGCTGAATTTCTCGTCTCGCGCGTCGCGCTTCACCCCTTTGAAGAGCCATGCCTGTGCGGCAAGAAGGGCTCGGGAACCATTTTCCTCGGCGGTTGTAACCTCGGATGCGTCTACTGCCAAAACATCGCGATCAGCCGCGGCCAAAAGGGCGAGAAAATGACCGAGGACGCATTGGAAAAAGCGATTTTTTCATTGGTGGAGGCAGGCGCCTGCAACATCAATTTCGTCACCCCCACGCACTATACGCTTCCCCTTGCTTCTCTCTTGGAAAAAATCAAGCCCCGCCTGCCCCTCCCTGTAGTCTGGAACTGCGGCGGCTACGAGAGTGTAGAGGTGCTCCAGGCACTCGACGGGCTTGTGGATATCTACCTGCCCGACTTCAAATATCATGCGTCCTCGCTTGCCGAAAAATACTCGCACGCACCCGATTATCCCGAAATTGCAACTGCCGCGATCATCGAAATGTTCCGTCAACGCGGCCCCGTGACCTTTGACAGCGAGGGACTTATGACAAGCGGTGTCATGGTGCGCCACCTGGTTCTGCCCACCTGCCGCAAGGACTCGATGGACGTGCTTCGCACGCTTGCCTCGCTCCTACCCGCCTCTGACATTCGCCTGTCTCTCATGAGCCAATATACGCCCGACTTCGCGGACAAGATCGCCTATCCCGAGCTTGCGCGCCGTGTGACCAGCTTTGAATATAACAGTGTGCTCGACCTTGCCCTCGCACTCGGCTTCGAGGGCTACTTCCAAAGCCGCGACTCCGCCCAAAAGTACTATACGCCGAATTTTTAAATTGATGTTTATCGGGGAGTTACGCTTAGGGGACTTTTTGAAAAAAGTCCCCTAAAACCCCCAAAAACTTTTCCTGCGGGCAAAATGGGTGTTGCGGATCTGTAAAACGAACGAATGAGCAAAAACGAACGTAAGAGACGGTGTTCAAGTCATTTTGAGGCCGTCTTTTAAGACGGCCGAGGGCGCGCAAATGCTACATCGCCGAAAAGAAAGCGAGCTTTCTTTGTCGGCGTGTAAGCTTTGCGCTGACGGACAACCGCTTCGCGGTTTTCCGTCCCAAAATGACGTAAAGTTTAA
>SVRO01000023.1 GCA_015064795.1 Oscillospiraceae bacterium
ATTATCGTTACCGGAATGACGTTTCCGACCTCGTCGAAAATCTGAGTCATACCGATCTTCTTACCGATAATACCCTTTTTCATGTTTTCCTCCTGTGGTTATTGGTTGACGCTTTGAATTTCTCCCGTAAGAGCTACGCCAACGTGACCGACATGTGCGATCCTCCGATCGCGAGTCGTACTTGATAATAACGACGTATTTAATTGTGCGATGTTTCCTCGGGATTAAAGCTTAACCTCGATCTCAACACCGGCGGGAAGCTCGACATTCATCAAAGCGTCAACAACCTTCTGCGACGGCTTAATGATGTCGATCAGTCTCTTGTGCGTACGCATTTCGAACTGCTCACGGCTATCCTTGTACTTGTGAACTGCACGAAGGATAGTAATGATCTCCTTTTCCGTAGGAAGCGGAATCGGACCCGAAACCGTTGCGCCATTTCTCTTGGCTACTTCTACGATCTTCTCTGCGGCTGCGTCGATGATCGTGTGGTCGTAGCTCTTGAGTCTGACTCTGATCTTTTCCTTTACTGCCATTATTACGTTGCCTCCTTCACTGAATTCGCACACTTGCGATCTCTCACACGTGCGCGTTTTGATATTGGGGGGCGAATTCCCTTAACACCGCTCCGAGCGTTTCTTTTGTTCCCTTAATAAAAACGGAAATTTGGAGCCGCATCAGCATCTGTGGCGCCAATCTTCCGGAGAACTTTCGAAACATCGTCGCAATGTTTTAGAAATTCTTTCGCCCGGTTAACGGACATACTCCACAAGAATTACCTGCCACGGACGTCTCCGGGCAGCAACCTCTTGCTTCATCGCATATCAAGCCTAATCATTATACAACATTTCCCAAAGAATTGCAACAAAAACTTTCTTCTCTCCATGTAGAACTTTTGTAGAATTTTTAGTCATCATTTTATGCATCTTGCACAAATCTTGCTTTTTGAGACCTTTTTTGGCACGCTAACGAGCAGTTTTTTTCAAAAAATCTCGTGCGGATACACTTTCGTAACAATTTCGGTGTATAATCACTATATAATAAGGAAGAAAACCATGCAAAAAAAGAGGGTGAATCTATGACGAACATCAAAAACAGACTTTATATTTTCTCCACAACGATCCTCGCGGTGCTTTTGTCCGTGCTTCACGCAGTAGCTCTGTGCACCGCGTATGACGGAAGCGTGGGCTATTTCGATGGCACACCACTCGTCGTCACCATGCAAATTTTGTACGCGCTCGTCGCCGTTTGGTGTCTCGTCATCCCCTTTCTGACGGCGAAGGAATCCACTTCCGCCGCGCCGCCCACATTCCCCATGATATTCACAGGCTATTTTTCGGGAATCCTTTTTCTCTTCTCAGGTATTCTTCTCTTGAGAAGCGCGCTCGCCTCGCCAAGCACGCCGATGTTGGTCTATCTGTTGGCCATCTTCACACTTTTGGCCGCACCGTTTTTCCTTACAGTCGGCAAAAAGGCGCATGCCGCCCTCGGATTTCTCGCCCTCGGCTTCTTGTTCTGCCTTCTCTTTTATGTCTATTTCGACATGTACGTCACCATCAACAGTCCCCTAAAGGTCGCGCTTCAACTCTCCATCCTCAGTGCCTTGCTCTTTGTGCTTTGCGAGATCCGACGCGGCATCGGCAAGCCCATGCCGCGCATCACGGCGTCAGCACGCCACCTCTGTGTGCTTTTCTGCCTGCCCACTTCGGTGGCTCACCTTGTATTCGGTGCATCCGACGCCTGCGGTACGCTTGAGAGAAGCGTGATCTCACCCGTTTTCTCGCTTCCTCTACTCGCGCTTGCGCTTTTCGCACTATCCGAAATGCTTTTTGAAAAAAGAAAAGAAAAAATTTGTAAAACCTCTTGACAAAAAAGAAGAAGCGTGGTATACTCTGTAAAGTATTTTACTTTACACCCCGTTTTTTGAGAGGATACCATGTTCGAAAAGGATGTCAAGGAGCTTTCTCTGCTACTCGACTTTTACGGCGAGCTTTTAAGCGAGAGAAAGCAGTCGGTTCTCGCCCTATATTATAATGAAGACTTTTCACTGGCTGAGATCGCCGACGAGATCGGCATATCCAGACAGGGCGCGCGAGAGCTGATCAAAAAAGCCGAGGAGGAGCTTCGTCATTTTGAGGAAAAGCTCGGTCTTGTCGAACGCTTCGAGGAGGCCAAGCACCGCATTGCCACCATTCGCACACTGGGTGAAGAAAAAAGTTTGCCTCGTGAGCTAACCGCAGAGATCGAAGCACTCGCAGCATTGTTTAAGTAAAATACCACAAGCAAAGGAGGTGGCGTTATGTTTCAAAGCTTAAGCGAAAAACTGAACAACGCCTTCAAAAAATTTAAAAATAAAGGAAAGCTTACCGAGGCCGACGTTAAGGCGGGTATGCGAGAGATCAAGCTCGCACTTCTCGAGGCTGACGTTAACTTTAAAGTCGTTAAGGACTTCGTCAATACCGTTTCCGCACGCGCGGTCGGCAGCGAGGTTCTCGAATCGCTCGTTCCTGCACAACAGGTCATCAAGATCGTTAACGAGGAGTTGACCGCCCTTATGGGTGGCTCGCAATCCAAGCTGACGATCTCGCCCAAGCCCCCCACCGTCGTTATGATGGTCGGTCTGCAGGGCGCAGGTAAAACCACGCACGCAGCAAAGCTTGCAGGCCTCTATAAGAGTCAAGGAAAAAGCCCTCTGCTCGTCGCTTGCGACATTTACCGTCCCGCCGCCATCAAGCAGCTCGAGATCCTCGGTGAAACGCTCAATATCCCCGTTTTCTCGATGGAAAGCGGCAATTCTCCCGTAAAAATCGCCAAGGAAGGCTTGAAATTTGCCGAGAAAAAGGGCTACGACATGGTCTTCGTGGATACTGCAGGACGCCTGCACATCGACGAGGAGTTGATGGAGGAGCTGAAAAACATTAAAGAAGCGGTGGCCCCCACCGAGATCCTTCTGACCGTCGATGCCATGATCGGTCAGGATGCCGTAACGGTTGCCGACCACTTCAATCAACTTTTGGATATCACGGGCGTCATCCTCACCAAGCTTGACGGTGACACGCGAGGCGGCGCCGCGCTTTCGGTCCGTCATGTAACGGGAAAGCCCATCAAATTCATCGGTACGGGAGAAAAGCTGGATAAGATCGAGCCCTTCCACCCCGACCGTATGGCGTCGAGAATTCTCGGCATGGGTGACGTGCTGACCTTGATCGAAAAGGCCGAAAAGAGCTTTGACGAAAAAAAGGCGCGCGAGCTTGAGGAAAAGATCCGCAAGTCCACCTTTACCCTCGACGATTACCTCGACCAGTTCTCACAGCTCAAAAGCATGGGAAGCATGGAGCAGCTTGCCGCCATGATGCCTGGTGTAAAGCCCTCGGCACTCAAGGACGCCAAGATCGACGAAAAGCTGATGGCACACCAAGAGGCCATCATCAAGGCCATGACTAAGCAAGAGCGCACCAAGCCAGAGATCCTTAACGCCTCGCGCAAAAAAAGGATCGCGGCAGGCAGCGGAACGTCCGTGGAGGAGGTCAACCGACTTCTCAAGCAGTTCGACCAGATCCGCGCCCTTATGAAATCCTTCTCGAACCCCGCAAAGCTCTCACGCTTTGCCAAAGGAAGAATGAAACTGCCGTTTTAAAACGGAATTTCTATAAAAAATCATTTAAAAAACATATTTTGGAGGAAAAGAAAAATGGTTAAAATCAGACTTAAGAGAATCGGCGCCAAGAAGGCTCCCGCATACCGTCTTGTCGTAGCAGACAGCCGCTACCCCAGAAACGGTAAGTTCATCGAGGAGATCGGCTACTACAGCCCCATTTCCGAGCCCGTACAGCTGAACATCGACGCAGATAAGGCAAAGGATTGGATTAGCAAGGGTGCTCAGCCCACCGAGACGGTAAAGGCACTCCTCAAGAAATCCGGAATCGTTGACTAATCTCCGTCAGGTACAGACAGATGACGAATTTGAAAACAACGCTTATCGACATTGCCAAGGCAATCGTGGATACGCCCGATGAGGTCACCGTAAGCGAAAGCGAGACCGAGAACAGCATCACCTTGGTGCTGAGCGTGGCCGCAGACGATATGGGCATGGTCATCGGAAAGCACGGCAAGATCGCAAAAGCGATCCGCACGCTCATCAAAGCCGCTGCCGCCAACACGGGAAAAAAGGTCAATGTCGAGATCAAATAACCATCATTGTACGCCCGACGCGTTCGGGGAACAAAAGGGCGAGAAATCGCCCTTTTTCCATATCATGAAAAAAGAAGAATTGCAAAGAATCCTTTTTGAAAGCAACAAGGAGCTCACATTTATTTCAGACAAAGAAATTGAAGAATTTCGCATCTTTTTCCATAAAGAGAAGCAAAAGCAAGCTCTTGTCAATGCCCAAAAGCACCTTAGCGACAGGCAAATGACCGCAAGGGAGATCGAAGCACAAGCCAAACAGCTCGCCTCCTGCCTTTTTGAGCTTTCCAAGCTCTTTTCGACACCGTACAAGGACACCGAAGATCTTATAAAAAGCTGCGCAGAGCTCACCGTTTTTTCTGCAAAAAGAAAAGAGGAAATAAGCACGAATATTCTTTTTTTCTTAAACAAAACAATAATGGAGTGCGGCAAGAATCGCATTTTTTTACAAATACAGAAAGAGCTTCTTTTTATAGAAGCAGCAGAAAAAGCTCTCGGCGCACTGCCTGCCGACTGGGAAGTCACCAAAGCCTTCCTCTCCTCCCTGCCCCCGCAAGAACTTGCTACGCAAGCTTCACACATTTTGAAGGTCTACGAGGAAACCGAGCACTTTTTGTCCACCACCTTGACCAACGCGGCTAAGGCGGCCAAACGAAAGGACGCTGCCCAATACCAAAACTTGCTTCACAACGCCGCCATTTTTCTGTTTGACACGGCAACCTGCTTGGAATCCGCAAAAAAAGGAGAATAATATGTCCAAATACATACTCGCACTCGACCAAGGAACCACCTCCTCACGCGCCATTTTGTTTAGCCCGTACGGCGACCTCGCCTCCTCGGCATCTTACGAGTTTGAGCAGATCTTTCCAAAGAGCGGTTGGGTCGAGCACAATCCCCAAGAGATCTTCGGCTCCCAGCTGCGTGCGATGCGCAAGGCGCTCGAAAAGGTGGGTGCAACCGCCGACGACATTTTGACCGTCGGCATTACCAATCAGCGTGAGACCACGATCGTTTGGGAACGAGATACGGGAAATCCCATCTATAACGCGATCGTATGGCAGTGCCGCCGCACCGCCGCCTTTTGCGACGAATTGGTCGAAAACGGCTACACCGAGGTCATTCGCGAAAAAACCGGACTTCTCATCGACGCTTACTTTTCGGCCAGCAAGCTCAAATGGATCCTTGACCACGTAAGCGGCGCGCGCGAACGCGCTGTGCGCGGCGAGCTTTGCTTCGGAACGGTCGACACCTGGCTTCTTTATAATTTAACGGGCGGGAAGGTACACGCCACCGATTATTCCAATGCCTCGCGCACCATGCTTTTCAACATTCACACGCTCACGTGGGACGAGGAGCTTCTGAAGCTCTTCGATATTCCGCTTGCCGTGATGCCGACGGTTCTCCCCTCGGCCCACCGGTTTGGCTTCACCGACAAAAAGCTTTTGGGTAAAGAAATTCCCATCTCGGGCATCGCGGGTGACCAGCAGGCTGCGCTTTTCGGTCAGAACTGTCAAAAGCCGGGTGATGTCAAAAACACCTACGGCACCGGCGGCTTTCTCCTCATGAACACGGGTAATACACCTGTCACCTCACAAAACGGACTGCTTACCTCGATCGCGTGGGGGATCGGCAAAGAGGTAACCTACGCCCTTGAGGGCTCGGTCTTTATCTGCGGCGCCGCGATCCAATGGCTCCGCGACTCAATGGGTCTTCTTGCAAGCTCGGCCGAGAGCGAGGAGATCGCCATGCGTGTCAAGGACACAGAGGGCGTTTGCTTCGTCCCCGCCTTCGTCGGCCTCGGCACACCCTATTGGGATCCTTATGCACGCGGTGCCATCTTCGGCATCACGCGCGGAACCACCAAGGCACACATTGTACGCGCGGTGCTCGAGGCCATGTGTTTCCAAACCGCCGACGTCGTGCGCGTGATGCAAAAGGACGCGGGCCAAACGCCGCTTGCACTCCGTGTGGACGGCGGCGCCAGCGCCAACGATCTTTTGCTGCAAATGCAGGCCGACCTTTTGAACCTTCCCATTCGCCGCCCTGCCTGCATCGAAACCACTGCCTTCGGTGCGGCGTCACTTGCGGGACTTTGCGAGGGGTGTATAGAGCTCCCCTTACAACGCGCCTCGGTTACTGAATTTTTGCCGCAAATATCCGAAGAAGAACGCGAAGCAAAGCTTGCTCTCTGGCACAAGGCCGCAGAGAGAACTCTGGGCTGGGCCAAAGAGAACGAATGATTATTTTCATCCGGATCGACCATACTAAAGAATAGACTTACAAAAGGAGCAAACGATATGATAAACGAAAGAAAATGCGCCGTGATCGGTTGCGGCTTCGTGGGAGCCACCACCGCTTACGCGCTTATGAAAAGCAAACTGTTTTCGGAAATGGTGCTGGTAGATGTGGATAAAAAGAAGGCTATGGGAGAGGTGGAGGATCTTTGCCACGGTCTCTCCTTCAACTCGCCGATGGAGATCTATGCCGGCGACTACGAGGACCTGTCGGACTGCGCCATTATCATCATCGCCGCAGGCGCGGGACAAAAGGAGGGCGAAACGCGCCTCGATCTGCTTGCCAAAAACGCCCGCATCTTCGAAAGCATCATCCAAAATATCTGTCGTGTCGGATCGGAGGCCATTTTGCTCGTGGTCACCAATCCCGTCGACGTGCTGACACAGATCACACTGAAGCTATCGGGCTTCCCCAAGGAACGCGTGATCGGCTCGGGCACCGTGCTGGATACAGCGCGCCTGAAATACCTGCTCGGCAAGCGTTTTGAGGTCGACGCGAGAAACGTTCACGCCTTCATCATCGGCGAGCACGGTGACAGTGAGCTTCCCGTATTCAGCAGTGCCAATATTTCGGGGGTTGATCTGGTGGACTTCTGCGCTGCA
Organism: Oscillospiraceae bacterium; assembly: GCA_015064795.1. Lineage (GTDB taxonomy): Bacteria > Bacillota > Clostridia > Oscillospirales > CAG-272 > RGIG8775. Next base: position 7,083 of record SVRO01000023.1, read on the forward strand.
GACTGCAAAAACGAGGCACTTTGTGAGATCGATAGCCTGAAGCCCGTCTTCGAGGAGGTCAAAAACAGCGCGTATCGCATCATCGAGGGCAAGGGCGCGACCTATTACGCCATTGCGGAGGCGGTAGTACGCATCGTTTCGGCAATCGTCCGCGACGAAAAGACCATTCTTCCCGTCTCGGCATACGTTGAAGACTACTACGGCGTGCATGACGTTTGCATCGGCGTTCCTTGCGTCGTCGGAAAGAAGGGCGTGGAAAGCGTTCTGAAGATCCCGTTGGATGCAAACGAGCAGGAAAAATTCAGCCGCTCTGCCTCGATCGTCCGCACAGCATTCGACTCTGTAAAGATTGCACATTAAAGGCGACGTATCGATATATCAAGGCTGTCACTTTGATGTGATAGCCTTTTTTTGCGCGAGGAAGAAGCTTTTTTCTCTTTTTCAAAAAAGTTTGCCTAATTTTTCACAAAAAAATTGAAGATAACCCTTTACAAACGGAGAAAAAAGTGATATTATATATGGGAATGATATTTTTTATTTTATCATATTTTTTATTAGGAGGAATTGATCATGGCAATTCAAAGAAAAAAAATGTCCATGGACGGTAATACCGCGGCGGCGCACGTTTCGTACGCTTTCACCGAGGTTGCCGCAATCTACCCCATCACGCCTTCTTCCGTAATGGCTGAGCTGACCGACTCTTGGTCTGCAACAGGTCTCAAGAACATTATGGGTGAGCAGGTAAAGGTTACGGAGATGCAGTCCGAGGCAGGTGCCGCAGGTACCGTTCACGGCTCTCTTGCCGCAGGCGCTCTCACCACCACCTTCACCGCATCTCAGGGTCTTCTTTTGATGATCCCCAACATGTACAAGATCGCAGGTGAGCTTCTTCCCTGCGTCATCCACGTTTCTGCCCGTTGCGTAGCTTCGCACGCGCTCAACATCTTCGGTGATCACTCCGACGTGTATGCGTGCCGTCAGACCGGCTTCGCTATGATGGCAAGCTCCAATCCCCAGGAGGTTATGGACCTTGGTGCCGTTGCACACCTTGCCACCATCAAGGGCCGCGTTCCCTTCATCAACTTCTTCGACGGCTTCCGTACCTCGCACGAGATCCAGAAGATCGAGGCTTGGGACTACGACACGCTCGATGCCATGGTTGATAAGGACGCCATCGCAGAGTTCCGCGCACGCGCACTCAATCCCGAGCATCCCGTTCTTCGCGGCTCGGCCGAGAACGGTGACATCTTCTTCCAGCACAGAGAGGCTTGTAACAGCTACTACAACGCCCTTCCCGCTATCGTTGAGGAGTACATGGACAAGGTCAACGAGACCATTGGTACCGACTACAAGCTCTTCAATTACTACGGCGCACCCGATGCTGACCGCGTAATCGTGGCTATGGGCTCGGTTTGTGACGTTGCTGAGGAGGTTATCGACTACCTTCTTGCCAAGGGCGAAAAGGTTGGTCTTGTTAAGGTAAGACTTTACCGTCCCTTCGTTGCCGAGAAGCTCATCGCAGCAATCCCCGCAACCGCAAAGAAGATCGCAGTTCTTGACAGAACCAAGGAGCCCGGCTCTCTTGGTGAGCCCCTTTACCTTGACGTTGTTACCTCGCTCGCACAGGGCGGCGTTTCGGCTAAGGTCGTTGGCGGCCGTTACGGTCTCGGTTCCAAGGATACGCCTCCTTCTTCCATCTTCGCCGTATACGACGAGCTTAAGAAGGACGCTCCCAAGAACGGCTTTACGATCGGTATCGTAGACGACGTTACCGGTACCTCTCTTGAGGAGAAGCCCGCTCCCGACACCGCTCCCGCAGGCACCATCGCTTGCAAGTTCTGGGGTCTTGGCGGTGACGGTACGGTCGGTGCAAACAAGAACTCCATCAAGATCATCGGTGACCACACCGACAAGTATATCCAGGCATACTTCCAGTATGACTCCAAGAAGACCGGCGGTATCACCATCTCGCACCTTCGCTTCGGTGATGCTCCCATCAAGTCTCCTTACTATATCAACAAGGCTGACTTCGTTGCTTGCCATAACTCCTCTTATCTCAAGAAGTATGACATGATCAGCGACGTTAAGCCCGGCGGCACCTTCCTTCTTGACTGCGCATGGGGCGTAGACGAACTTGACGCTCACCTTCCCGGCAAGGTCAAGGCTTATATCGCCAACAACAACGTTAAGTTCATCATCATTGACGCTACCACTCTTGCTACCAAGAAGATCGGTAACGCAAAGGTTAAGAACACCGTTCTTCAGTCCGCATTCTTCTCTCTTGCAGGCGTTCTTCCTAAGGACGAGGCAATCGAGTACATGAAGAAGATGGCTTACAAGTCCTACATCAAGAAGGGACAGGCTATCGTTGATCTCAACTATGCCGCTATCGACGCAGGCGCTGACGCTTACGTTGAGGTTCAGGTTCCTGAGGCTTGGAAGACCTGTGAGGCTGACGCTCCCGCTAAGGAATTCAAGAGCGGACGCGCTGACCTGGATAAGTTCGTAAACAACGTAGTTACTCCTACCAACGCAATGGCAGGTGACAGCCTTCCCGTTTCGGCATTCACCGAGTACGTGGACGGTACCTTCCCGCAGGGCTCTACCGCTTCCGAGAAGCGCGGCGTTGCCGTTTACGTGCCCAAGTGGAATCCTGAGGCTTGTATCCAGTGTAACACCTGTGCATTCGTATGTCCTCACGCCTGCATCCGTCCCTTCGCTATGACCGAGGAGGAGGCTGCAAAGGCTCCCGAGGCTACCAAGTTCACCGCAAAGCCGGTTCTTAAGACCAACTACAAGTTCACCATGGCAGTATCTCCCGCTGACTGTATGGGTTGTACCCTTTGCGTAAAGGCTTGTCCCGTTAACAACAATCCCAAGCTCGGCAATCCTCTTGAGATGGTTCTTGCAGAGACCCAGGCTGACCAGCAGGCTCCTTGGGACTATGCCGTTGCCAACGTCTCCGAGAAGAAGGAGCTTGTCAACACCACCGTTAAGGGCTCCCAGTTCAAGCAACCCCTGCTTGAGTTCTCGGGCTCTTGCGCAGGATGTGCTGAGACCTCTTACGCACGTCTTATCACCCAGCTCTTCGGTGAGTCCATGTATATCTCCAACGCAACCGGATGCTCGTCCATTTGGGGTGGCTCCGCTCCCGCAACGCCTTACACGGTAAACAAGGAGTCCGGCCGCGGTCCCGCTTGGGCTAACTCGCTCTTCGAGGATAACGCAGAGCACGGTCTTGGTATCCACCTTGGTCAGAAGACCATCCGTGAGAAGCTCATCCGCAAGGTTGAGGAAATGATGGCGTCCGATAAGGCATCTGCTGAGTTCAAGGCAGCTGCAGAGGCTTACCTTGCTACCAAGGATAGCTCCAAGGACAACGTAGAGCCCACTAAGGCTCTTATCGCAGAGCTTGAGAAGGCTGCTGCCGCAGGTTGTCCCACGGCTCCCGCAATTCTCGCAGAGAAGACCTACCTTGGCAAGAAGTCCACTTGGATCTTCGGTGGCGACGGTTGGGCATATGACATCGGTTTTGGCGGTCTTGACCACGTGCTTGCTTCGGGCGAGGACGTAAACATCATGGTATTCGATACCGAGGTTTACTCCAACACCGGTGGACAGGCGTCCAAGGCTTCCAATATCGGTCAGGTTGCACAGTTCGCAGCAGCAGGTAAGGCAATCGGCAAGAAGAACCTTGCAGAGATCGCTATGTCCTACGGCTACGTTTACGTGGCACAGGTCGCTATGGGTGCGGATATGAACCAGCTTCTCAAGGCTCTTACCGAGGCTGAGGCTTACAACGGTCCTTCGCTTATCATCGGTTACGCTCCTTGTGAGATGCACGGTATCAAGGGCACCATGCAGAACTGCCAGCTTGAGATGAAGAAGGCAGTTGAGGCAGGCTACTGGCAGATGTTCCGCTTCAATCCTGCGGCTAAGGCTGAGGGCAAGAATCCCTTCTCGCTCGACTCTAAGGAGCCTACCGCAAGCTACGTTGACTTCATCAAGTCCGAGAACCGCTATGCACGTCTTGCACAGCAGTTCCCCGAGAGAGCTGAGGTTCTCTTCGCAAAGGCTGAGGAAGCTGCAAAGGCGAAGTACGAGCGTCTTACCAAGATGGGTGACCTCTACGCCGACAACAAGTAATTTGAAACTCCACGAGGGGATATCTTGCGATATCCCCTCTTTTTTATGGTTCTTTCGCAATTTCAACAATCTTAATTCAAATTTTGATTTGTAGGGAGGACGCTTAGGGAAACTTTTTGAAAAAAGTTTCCCTAAGAACCCTTCAAAAACTTTTCTGGAATTTTTTACGACAAAGTCTGCAAAAACTTTATTGTAAAAGGGCTCCAAGTCATTTTGGTTCTTCGCACCTTGTGCGAAGAACGGTTACGCCGCGAGCCACGCGGCAGACAAAGAAAGCTCGCTTTCTTTTCTGCGCGTGCGCTGTACGCGGCTCAAAATGACGTAAAGTTTAAGCGTACCGATGCGAGAAAAGTTTCGGTCAAGCCTTTTCAAAGGCTTGCGGGGTGTGGGGCAGAGCCCCACATCGTCCTCCCCTACAAACATCAATTTGTTGTTTTTTCATTACGGTGAAAGTCATGTTTTGTGACAAAGGTTTTGGAAGGGGGGGAACTTTGAAAAAGCCCCCCCAAGTGTTTGAATTCCTTTTTAATTGTCGGCACTGTTTTCGATGTTGAGCATACGGTTTTCGCTGTTGACCACGGCATTGTCCTCGCTTCGCAGGTCGTTGTTATCCTCTACCACCGAGCAACAGCCTCCCTTTACGTTCTTTTCGTCAAGTGTGAGGTCAAAGTCGGGGAAGTCCAAGCCCTGCGAACCCATTTTGTTCTTTCCGCAACGGCAGAAAAGGTGTTTTTTGGCAAATTTGAAAATTGCAAGGGCAGAAGCCGCCGCACCGATGGCCGCAAAGAGCCAAAGAAGGAGCTTGCCGATACCCATGCTCGACTTTTTCTTATAAAAATACATTCTGGAACCGCCTTTCTTTGTTTTTTGATTATAGTATGTCCACTTTTTCGCAAAAGTGAACGAAAATCTGCTTTTGTTTTCAAGTTTTGATTTTACGGGTTGGCTCGGCTGAGAAGTGCAAGCGGCCCCTTTTTTTGATACCAAGTATTGACTTTTTTTTATTTTGTGATACAATAATAATGTATGTTTTGGGGAAGGGAGAGAGGAAATTGCGTATTCGACTTTGCGAAACGCCAAGGGCGCGCCGAAGGGCCGCGCGCGAACGGGCGTCCGAGGTGCTTCATTTGGCCGAGAACCGCGCGACGCTTGTTCTTGCGTGTATCGCGTCGGCGGTGGTTTCCTTTGCCTCGTATTTCGTGGCGTGGGCTTTTGCGCTTGCCGTTTCTGAGCTTTCGTGTGAGGACGGCTTTGTTCTGTGGTTGTTCACGCAGCTTCTTACGGTGGTGTTGCTTCTCCTTTTGGCGATGCCGCTTTGGCTTGGCACCTACCGCTTGGCACTTCGTATGGTGGATGCACGCTCCTTCGGTATGGAGGATTATTTTTACTATATAAAGAATTCCGCAACGTATACGAGGGCGCTCGGTATTTCGGCGCGCCTTTTGGTGCGCTGGATCCCTGCCATTCTCGGCTTTTGGGTGTTGCAGTTGTTTTTTGATTACGACCTTGTGGGACTTCTGTTGGCTTGCTTTTTTGCAGTGACGGTCCTGCTCTCGCTTGTATTTGTCGGCAGGCTTTGCGGATTTGTGACGATGGCGATTGCCGACAGCTCGCTCTCACTTGGCAAAGCGCAGCAGAGGGGCGCGGTCATAGCGTCGGGCGAGCAAATGTCCACGCTTCGCTTCCACTTTGGCATGGCGTGGCGAATGTTACTTTCGCTTCTTTTGGCGGGCGTTCCGCTTATCCTGCACACCCTTCCTTCGTCGATGCTTGCTACGGCTTGCTATGTAAGGCGGCTTTCGGCTCGCGACGATATTTTATATTGAAATTTTCTCACAAAGGAGTATAGATATGGCAACAAAAGAAAAATTTTATATAACCACGGCGATTGCATACGCGTCGAAAAAGCCGCATTTCGGCAACACCTATGAGGCGATCATGACCGACGCCATGACGCGCTATAAGAGGCAGATGGGCTATGACGTATTTATGTGCACGGGTACCGACGAGCACGGTCAGAAGATCGAGGATCTTGCTAAGGAGGCAGGTATCACCCCGAAGGCCTATGTGGACGGTGTGGCGGGCGAGATCCGTGAGCTTTGGGACAAAATGAACGTAAGCTACGATCACTTTATCCGCACCACCGACGATTATCACGAAGCCGCTGTGAAGAAGATCTTCAAGCGCTTCTTCGATCAGGGCGACATTTACAAGGGTAAGTACGAGGGCTGGTATTGCACGCCCTGTGAATCCTTCTTTACCGAGACGCAGGCCGAGGGCGGCAAGTGCCCCGATTGCGGCCGTCCCGTGCAGAAGGCCGAGGAGGAGGCTTACTTCTTCAAGATGAGCAAGTACGCCGACAGACTTATGGCCCATATTGATTCGCACCCCGATTTCATTCAGCCTGAGTCGAGAAAGAAGGAAATGGTCAACAACTTCCTCAAGGTCGAGGGCGGACTTCAGGATCTTTGCGTGTCGCGCACCTCGTTCAGCTGGGGTATTCCCGTGGACTTTGACCCCAAGCACGTCACGTACGTTTGGCTGGATGCGCTGACCAACTATATCACCGCGATCGGCTACGATCCCGATAAATCCTTTGAGGAGCAGAGCGAGAAATTCAAGAAGTATTGGCCGGCTGACGTACACGTGATCGGCAAGGATATTCTTCGTTTCCACACGATCTATTGGCCGATCTTCCTCATGGCACTCGATATTCCGCTCCCGAAGCAGATCTTCGGCCATCCGTGGTTTAACTTCGGCGCGGACAAGATGTCCAAGTCGCGCGGCAACGTCATTTACGCCGACGAGCTGGCCGAGCGCTTCGGTGTGGACGGCGTAAGATACTATGCGCTTTCCGAGATGCCCTTTGCCAATGACGGAAGCATCACCTATGAGACGGTCATCAAGCGCTTTAACACCGACCTGGTCAACAACCTTGGTAATCTTGTGAAGCGTACGCTCGATATGCAGAAGAAGTATTTTGACAAGGTGATTCAGGCGCCCGCCGCGGCTGATGCGCTTGACGGCGAGCTGAAGGACGCTTGCGTAAAGGCATATGCGGGACTTGTTAAGAATATGGACGCCTTCAAGATCGCAGATGCGCTCGAATGTATTTTCGAGATGCTCTCGCGCGCGAATAAATATATTGATGAAACGACGCCTTGGTCGCTTGCCAAGGACGAGTCGCAGAAGGCGCGTCTGGGCACGGTGCTTTACAATCTTCTTGAGGCAATTCGTTGGGGGGCGGTGATGCTGAAGCCCTTCATTCCCGAAACGGCCGAGAGTATTCTTGCGATGCTGAAGACCGACAAGGTGGACTATGCGACCATCGGCGCGTCAGATGCGTTTGGCGGCATGGAGGCGGGAGCCGAGGTTGGCGACTCGAGCGTGCTTTTTGCAAGAATTGACGAGGCCAAGATGCTCGCCGAGCTTGAGGCCGAAATGGAGGCCAAAAAGGCGGCGGCCGAGAAGGCGAACGCGATTCCCGAAAAGCCTGAGGGCTGTGCCGTGATCGGCATTGAGGACTTTATGAACGTTGAGCTTCGCACCGCGAAGGTCATCGCCTGCGAGGCGGTGCCGAAGGCGAAGAAGCTTTTAAAGCTTGAGGTAGACCTCGGCTACGAGAAGCGTCAGGTGGTTTCGGGCATTGCGAAATTTTACAAGCCCGAGGACCTCATTGGCAAAAAGATCATTCTGGTTGCCAATTTGAAGCCTGCAACGCTTTGCGGCATTGAATCGAACGGTATGATCCTTGCGTCAGGCGAGGAGGAGATCCGCGTGGTCTTCCTTGCGGACGATACGCCGCTTGGCGAGCGTGTACGTTAATGTCTTACAAGCTTTTTGACTCGCACGCGCACTATTACGATCCTCGTTTTGCCGAGGAATCGGCGGGGGCAGAGGTCCTGCTTGCCGAGATCTTTGCGGGGGATGTGGATCGCATCGTCAACGTGGGCACGAGCCTTGAAAACGCACCGATCTGCGTGGAAATGGCCAAGAAATACGAGGGAATGTACGCCGCGGTCGGCATTCATCCGTCGGACTGTGCCGACTACGAGCGCGACGCGCTGGACAAATTTTCGGATTTTTTGGAGTGTCACCGTGATTTTCGGGCCGAGAAGATCGTGGCGATCGGTGAGATCGGCTTCGATTATTATTGGGAGCCCTACGACAAGGAAAAGCAGCGATTTTTCTTTGAGGGGCAGATGGCTTTGGCCGAAAAATACGGTCTGCCCGTGATCGTTCACGACCGTGACGCGCACGGCGACTGCTTTGAGACGGTTTTGAAGTTTCCGAACGTGCGCGGCGTCTTTCACAGCTACAGCGGAAGTGCCGAAATGGCACGGGAGCTCATAAAGCGTGGATGGTATATCTCCTTTTCGGGTGTGGCCACCTTCAAAAACGCTGCTCGCGTGCGCGAGGTGGTGGCGTCGATCCCCCTTCACCGACTTCTCATTGAGACCGATTGTCCGTACTTGGCCCCGCATCCGATGCGCGGCAAGCTCAACCATTCGGGTTATCTGCACTATACCGCCGAGGCCATTTCCGCGGTGTTTGGAAAAACAACCGAGGAATTGGCCGAGATCACACACAAAAACGCCGAAGAGCTTTTCGGCTTGTGATGAAAAGGGAAGAAGTTGTACGACTTCTTCCTTTTTTGCTTCCTATTTTGATTTGAAAAGCGTCTTGACCTTTTGGCATTCTCACAGCAGAATGCCGTAGGATACGCGAAGCTTAGATTGCCTATTTTCCATATTGTCAAAGGAGAACAAAACGCTTTGATTTTTGAAAAAGCATTGACAACGACAACCATTTGTTGTAACATAAAGGCACCGCAGTTTGATTTTGAAAAGGAGATCTTCATGAAAAAAGCAATAAAGAAGCCGATTATCCGAAAGATTGGGACGATCGAATGCAACAACATCGTAGAAACCACTCCCATCGTTTTTAACGGCCGACTGTATCGATTTGAGGCCGTTCGGCGCAAGAGCTTTTTTGCGGGCAATGCACAGGCGAATTGGAGTGAGCTGAAGGATCCGCCCTGCTTACATTTCGTGGACGTGCGCACCAATACCCCCACCCCCTTCTTTGCTGAGAACCACACCTTTGGCTTCCCTTGGACAGAGGATGGTGTGATGTACGTTGTGACGGGCGCCAGCCCCTCTTGGGGGAGCGACACGCTTCACTTTTTCCGCTCGACCGATCTTGAAAATTGGGAGCTTTATGCCGAGCTTCATTTGCCGAATTGGGCAATCTATAATATGAACATTGCCAAGATGGGCGACGAGTATACGCTGATGATCGAGATCAGCGCACCTGCCGAGGAGTGCGGCCCCAAGCCCTTCACCTTCCGTTTTTTGAAGTCGAAGGATCTGACGAATTGGGAGCTGACGCCTTCGGAATGTGTATTCCAGAAGGACAGATATTCGGGAAGCCCGGCACTGTATACGCTGGAGGGCGACGAGCATTTCTACGTCGGCTATCTCGAGCAGTATCCGAACGCGCGCTACGCGAACAGTCTTGCGCGCAGTAAGGATCTCATCCATTGGGAATACAGTCCCGTGAATCCCGTCCTTATGTACGACGAGTACGAGGACAAGAAGATCGCCTCGCCGTTTTTGACGCCCGAGGACCGTGCGCGCATTGAGGCCGCCGAGGACATCAACAACAGTGATATGGAGCTTTGCGAATTTTTGGGCCGTACCATCATCTACTATAGCTGGGGAGACCAGAAGGGAACCGAGTTCTTGGCCGAGGCCTGTTACGAGGGTAGCATGAAGGAATTTTTACAGGGATTTTTTGAGTGATAGCGGATCGAAGCCGAAAGCAAATCATGGCTTGGATCTCTTGAGCTCGCCTTTCGGGTATGCCCATCGAGAATGTGGCGGATTGGGAGAAATACCGCCGTCGCGAAACCAAGGTTTTGCTTGAAAGCTTTGTTTGCGGCGTACCGCTCCCCTCTCCCCAACGAACGTCTGTTTTGAAAATAGGACGAGTGCTTTATTTGGCATCATTTTATCTTTTAATACAAAAAAGAGGATGATTTTTGTTTATAATAGCTAAAAATCGTCGAGAGATTTCTCTGTTTTGACATTCGAAAAAGTGTTGCAAAAAAGCTGCAAATGCGATATAATAATGTTGTTATCATCAGGATATACAAAAAATGTCGCTTTTTGCGGCTTTCTTTGTTGATAAAATCTAAAAGAACTTTTGCCCATCGGGTAGGAGAAGGAGGACAATACTATGGCTAAATTTGATACGAAATCGATTCGCAACATTGCGTTGCTGGGACACGGCGGAAGCGGAAAGACCTCTCTTGCCGAGTCGATGCTTTATATCGCGGGTGCAACCGACAGACTCGGTAAGGTCGTGGACGGAAATACCGTTTGCGATTACGACGTCGAGGAGATCAAGCGTGGCTTTACGCTTTCGGCATCGGTTGCAAACATAGAGTGGAAGGGCATTAAGATCAACATTCTTGACACCCCCGGCTATCTCGATTTTGCGGGTGAGGTCAATCAGGCTCTCCGTGTGGCAGGAAGTGCTGTGATCACGGTCGACGCCAAGGCAGGTGTTGAGGTGGGAACCGAGCTTGCTTGGGATAGCGCAACTGCATACGGTGTTCCCAAGGTCTTCTTCGTGAACAAGTGCGACGAGAACGAGGCAAGCTTTGACCGCGTTTTCAAGGAGCTTGACTATAAATTCGGCCGAACGGTCTGTCCCGTATTCGTTCCCGTGGGTGAAAGCAAAGATATTACCATGCTTGATCTGATCGCGCTGAAGGCGTATAAGTACGACTACCGCGGCCAGCGAACCGAGGTTCCCGTGCTTGACGAGTATATGGAGGTTGCTTCCCATTACCGTGAGGCGCTGAATGAGGCGTTGGCAGGCACCAGCGACGAGCTGATGGAGAAGTATTTCAACGGTGAGGAGATCACCAAGGAAGAGGCCGTAGAGGCACTTCATCAGGGTATTATCGACGGTACGATCACTCCCGTTTATTGCGGTTCGGCTACCAACGTATTCGGCGTTATCGCGATGCTTGACGCCATCTCCGAGTCCTTCCCGCGCTTTACCGCGAAGAAGAACGAGAGAGTGGAGGACGGTACGCTCCTTCCCATCGACGTGGAGGGCGATCCCGCGATCTTCGTATTTAAGACGGTTGCCGACCAGTTCGTCGGAAAGATGTCCTTCTTCAAGGTCATGAGCGGGACGGTGAAGCGCGATATGGTTCTGAAGAACAATGTTACGGGTGCCAGCGAAAAGATGGCGCACCTTTACGTGCTTCGCGGCAAGACGCAGACCGAGGTCGACGAGCTTGCTTGCGGCGATATCGGTATGATCGCCAAGCTTTCGAACACCAATACCAATGATACGCTTGCCCTTTCGAGCGATGTGAAGTATCTTCCCATTACCTATCCGAAGCCCTATTACACGCAGGCAATGGCTCCTGCGGCAAAGGGCGACGAGGGCAAGATCTCGCAGGGCATTGCCAAGCTTCTTGAGGAAGATCTTACGCTTTCTTACGAGAACAACGCCGAAACCAAGCAGATGCTCATTTCGGGTCTGGGTGACATGCACTTAGCGGTCCTCGTAGCAAAGCTGAAGGCGCGCTTTGGCGTTAACATCGTTCTCGGTGAGCCCAAGATTGCGTACCGCGAAAAGATCACCAAGCGAGTACAGGTCGAGGGTAAGCATAAGAAGCAGTCGGGCGGTAGCGGTCAGTACGGTCATGTGAAGATCACCTTCGCGCCCGGTGAGGACGAAGGACTCACCTTTACCGAGTCGGTCGTCGGCGGTGCGGTGCCGAAGAACTATTTCCCTGCCGTTGAGAAGGGACTGCTTGAGGCAATGCAGAAGGGCGTTGCGGGCTTCCCTGTGATCCACTTGGCTGCCGACCTCTTTGACGGCTCGTATCACGATGTGGACTCGAACGAAATTTCGTTCAAGCTGGCAGCAAACCTCGCGTATAAGGAATGCTTAAAGCAGGCAGCTCCCGTGATCCTTGAGCCTGTAGGCGACCTTACCATCGTCGTTCCCGACAACCTGGTGGGTGACGTTATGGGTGATATCAACAAGCGCCGCGGAAGCGTAATGGGTATGGATCCGTGCGAAAAGCAGGGCTACACCAAGATCAAGGCCATCGCGCCTAAGTCCGAGCTTGCCGAGTATCCCATCGTGCTTCGCGCTATGACGCAGGGCAGAGGTTACTTCGACTTTGAGGAGACGGGCTACGAGGTGGTTCCCGGCAATATCTCCGCCAAGATCGTGGAGGCTTATAAGAATTCGCAAGATGCATAAAAAACTTCGGGTGCCGTTTGAAACGGCACCCGTTTTTGTATGGTCGAAAAACACCGCGCGCTTGAAAAGCGCTCTTGGCGTGCGATATCCGGTTGTATTGCCGCCCTAAGCCTCTTTAAGAGGGGGCGGCTTTTTTGCGCTTTATTTCATCAGCTCGTCGGTAAGACGAAGGATCTCGGGCGCGAGCTTTTTACGCTTCTCCCGGACGATGACGTTATAGATGGGATAGGCAAGGATTGCAAGGATGCCGCCGACCACACCGATGATAATACCGATAACCATTGCCAGATCTCTGTGCGATCCGAGAATTTCACAAAGATCGGTCATGATCAGGCTCATCCCAAAGCCGAGAATGAGTGTGCCGATCACACCGAAAATAAGGGCAACTGCTTGTGCTGTATTTGTTACGCTTGCATCCAGTCGGCGCAGACGAGTCATCTTGTCCTCGGCTTCGGTCGAGGGCGAATATTTTTCACGGATTCGCTTCAGCTCTGCTTGCTCCTTCGCGGAGTAAGTATAAGAAAATTCGTTTTGTTCGTTGTTATTGTTTTGCATTTTTTACCTCGGATTGTAATATTTTGAGCTTCTTTGTGCCGACCGCAATCATATAAACGGCCATGGCAACGATCAGAAAAGAAATGGTACCGCCTGTTGCTCCGAGCATCCATTTTTGCTGAACTGCCGTCATTGTTCCGTCGCCGAAGGTCGTAAGCATCGTGGATTCCAGCGTTAGCATGGACACGAGAGCCGCTGCCAAGCTGCCTGCCTTGGATGCCGAGAAGACAGGACTATTATACCTTCTGTATTTGATAACGTTGACAAGAGCGGTCGTTAGTGCTGTAAAGGTATACGCTGCCATCGCAATCGCTGTGATCATATGATGCTCGAAGGTTCGGCTCCAGTAGACCATAAAGAAGATGATAAGCGCCAACGCCAAGTTCATCAGAAGAAATACCCATCCGCACGCGCGGTACTTTATGAGCTCGCGCTGCATCTTCTCGCCCGGGGCGTATTTCCGCGTATGTTGGACTAAAAAGAAGCGCATCACGGCAAGGCAGATATAATATGCACCGAGAGAAGAGAACCAAAATGTGCGGTGGTAAAATCCGAGCCACAGTTGAAAGATTCCATACAAGGTGTTCCACGCAAGCGAGCTGTAGAGGGACACGTTTACACGTAGGCGCGTATCGTCCTGCCATATTCTTGCATACTTATTTTCGTTCTTGAATCTTTTGAAAAATTGGATAAGATAAGGCGTTTTGAAGCACCATGCCGTCAATGTGTAGGCGGCAAGAACGTAGGAGACGATTGCAATCGGAGATTCGGTACCCATAAAGAGCATGGAGCCTACGAGAAATACCGTGGCAAGCGGAACGAGCAAAATCATGATAGCGATGTGCGGGAATAATAAGGCTTTTCCGATTTTCTTCCAAACCATTTACATCCTCCGAATTTTGACCGTAAGGGTGGTGCCGATACCTACCGCGCTCTCCACTGCAATCTCGCCCTGCATAATGTAACCACGCGCTTGACAAGTG
>SVRO01000104.1 GCA_015064795.1 Oscillospiraceae bacterium
GGGGTTTGCGAAGCAAATGCGGCACTTTTAGTGACGCAACCAATTTGTTAACCGAGGTTGCGAAGCAAACTCGTATTTTCTTAAAAAGTTCCCTACACGTTCTCTCCCCGATAAATCAAAATTTGAAGAAAAAGGGCGGAGCCGTTTGGCTCCGCCCTCTATGAATTATTCGGAAAGAAGCGCGTCAAGCAAGGCTTCGTCGGTGGGGATCAGCGTGTCTCCCTCAAGGATAAGGCTTGCTTTTTTGCCGTCCTTTTCAATGGTGACGGTGTTTTCGATTTTGGAATAGATGACTTCAAGAAACGCCTCACTCCTGCCGTTTTCGTTGCGGTAAAGCACGGCGTTTTTCTCGTCGGTGAAATGTAGCGAGAGCGCGGTGCCTGCCACGGCGTTGGCGGTGTAGCTGGTGGCCTCCTCGGATGGTACACCTGCAATCGTTCCATCGATGGCTTCCATCTCGTCTTTATCAAATATATTGCCCATATTTTCGGCTTCCTCCTTTTGCTCGGGCGCAACGTCCATGGCTTTTTCGGCAGAAAACATTCCCTTGAAAAGAGGAGTGTGAAGAAGCGTCAGGCAAAGGAGCGCGGCAACTGAAGCCACCGAAAGCGGACGCAGATACCGCCAAGCAGATGCACGGGGCTTGGGCTCTTTTTTTATGCTTGCCATAACGCGCTCGTGCAACTCGGAGGGAACGTCGACGGCAAAATTACCGAGAAATGCGCAGGTCTTTTTCAGTTGTTCGTATTCGCGGCGGCAGGACTCGCACTCTACCAAGTGCTTTTCGAGAAGGGCGTTGTCCTTGTCGCTGATCACGCCGTCTATTTTTTCATCAAAAAGCATTCTTGCCTGCTCGCAAGACATAGTTTTCATGTTACTCCCTCCTTTCTCTGTAATAGACGAAATTTTTCATAAAAGGTTCCGCGCGAGGAGAAATTCTTTTACGGCTTGCCGCGCGCGGTTTAGGCGGCTTTTCACCGTGCCGACCTCAAGCGAGAGGCGGCGGGCGATCTCCTCGTAGGAAAGCCCCTCGAATTCGCGTAGAACGAGAACGGTTTGCTGATCCTCCCCAAGTGAAAGGATCGCTTGGCGCACCGCTCTTTGTGTTTGCTTTCGCGCAAATGCTTCCGCGGGATCGGCGTCTGACGACCGATCGGGGATCTCCAAGGTTTGTTCTTCGCCGTCTATACCCGTGAAGGTGAGCGGAAGCACGGTTTCCTTGCCCGCTTTTCTTATATAGTCGATGGCGCAGTTTTTGGCAATGAGCAGAAGCCATGTGATCGGCGCACATTCGCCGCGAAAGGTGGGCAGGGTGCGCCAAAGCTTGAGGTAGGTCTCCTGTGCGAGATCGAGTGCGTCCTCGCGGTTTTGTGTGATGCTAAAGAGGGTGCGGTATACCGTGGCCTCGGTCTCCTTGACGAGCGTGGAAAAGGCCTGCTCGTCGCCCTTTGCCGCACGGCGAAAAAGCTCCGTTTGGTCACGCATACTCTCACCCCTCCTTTCTTATTTCAGATTTTCTAAAATGCGTTTCATGTCGTCAAAAGTCTCGGCGCGGTTGATCTCCACGCGCGCGCTTGCTGCTCCCGACACGCCCTTGATGTACCACGAAAGGTGCTTGCGCGCCTCGGCGATCGCAATGCGCTCGCCTTTCTCTAAGATCATGCGCTCGACCTGTGTAAGCGCCGTGGCAAAGCGTTCGCTGACCGAAGGGGGCGTATATTCACGTCCCTCAAGGGCCGCGCAGATCTCGGTGAACACAAAGGGATTGCCAAGTGCGCCGCGCGCGATCATCACGCCGTCGCAGCCCGTTTCCTTTATCATATGCAACGCATCGGCGGCGGTGTAGATATCCCCGTTGCCCACCACGGGCACGCGCACGCTCTCCTTGACCGCGCGTATGCTTGCGTAGTCCACGCCCGGCGCATACATGTCGGCGCGCGTTCTTCCGTGCACGGCAATCAGCGTGGCTCCTGCATCCTCCAGGCGTTTTGCCATTTCTACGGCATTTTTGCTTTCGGGATCCCAGCCCGTTCGGATCTTCACGGTGACGGGGAGGCTTACCGCCCCCACGATTGCCTTTACGATCTCGGCGGCGCGTTTCGGGTCCTTCATAAGTGCGCTTCCTTCGCCGTTTGATACCACCTTGTGTACGGGACACCCCATGTTGACGTCGATGGCCGCGGGGGGCGTGTCCGAAAGACAGCCGTTATAGCTTGTTTTCTCGATCATTCTTGCAGCCTCGGCCAAAAAATCGGGCTCGCTGCCGAAAAGCTGCACGGCCATTGGCATTTCATAGTCAAATACCGAGGCAAGCGGCGCGGTGCGAAGCGCCTTGCGGCTTTTTTGCTCATAACACAGTGCCTTGGCGGACACCATCTCGCTTACGGTATATTCCGCGCCGTGTGCGCGGCAGACCTCGCGAAAAGCGCGGTCGCTCACGCCGGCAAGCGGGGCTAAAAACAACCCGTGCCGTAAAACATATTTTCCAATCTGAATGTTTCCCATATTTTGCTCCGTGTATCAAAATATAGACGGATAACCGCCTAATTTGTTCCAATTTTTCGAACTTTTATGTTAGATAAATTGATGTTTGTAGGGGAGACGATGTGGGGCTCTGCCCCACACCCCGCAAGTTTTTGAAAAAACTTGACTAAAACTTTTCTCGCATGGGTATGTGCAAACTTCACGTCATTTTGAGCCGCGA
>SVRO01000024.1 GCA_015064795.1 Oscillospiraceae bacterium
TGTACGCGGCTCAAAATGACGTGAAGTTTGCACATACCCATGCGAGAAAAGTTTTAGTCAAGTTTTTTCAAAAACTTGCGGGGTGTGGGGCAGAGCCCCACATAAAGTCACCGATAAACATCAATTTATATAAAGCTCCCCCGACCGCTTGATCGGGGGAGCTAAATATTGTTGATTAGGCTTCAGGCGCCACGTAGTCGATGTGGAACTTGAGCTCCACTTCCCAAACGTCGCCTGCGGGGACGGATTTTCCTCCTGCGGCCGATTGCACTCCAACGTAAAGCTTGTTATCCTTGCTGGCGGTACGGAGATCAATGCGCGAGCCTGTAAACTTGGGGCCGTCATTCAAAGCCTTAAAGCTTACCATAGAGGTTATGCCCTTGTTGCCGCTATACTCATACATACAGCAATCCGATCTCGAAAGAACGCCAATCTGCGACGCCACAGGCTCGGGATCCATTGTGTATTCCTCAAGAAGATTGCCCTCGGCGTCGTAAGCACGCATCGTCTCAATAAAGCGATTGCCGTCCGCGCCGCGCATCATCGTAAACATCGGCAAATACGCCGCGTGGATCACAAAGTCATCACGCAGCCATTGGATCGTCTGCACGTCGGTCACACCGGTCGAATCCAGCACGAAATTCTGGGTATGCTCAGCCACGGGAACGCCGCGGTCATCCGCCTTACTCGTACCCCACGCGTACATGGTGCCCGTCAGATCAAAGGTTACCGTACTGCAGGGGATCACTTCCCTCTCGGTGCTTTGCAGATCAATGACCTCGCAGTCTGCGGTCAACACGACCTCGGTCATCCACTCGTCACCGTGGTAGCCGCCGATAAAGTCAGGAGCGCGCGTCATGTCGCCCATTTCCACCTTTGCGCCGTCGGCAAGCATATCCTTGTACGGATACTGCTGCATAACAGCAAAGGAGATCTCGCCACCGCCAAGCACGCCTCCGATGCCACTTACCATTTCGGTCTTGATGGTGGTATCATCCACCTCGATCACGCGATAAAGCGTCGCGCCGTTGACACGGTAGAATTCGGTATTGGTGCAGGTATTTGGTGCAAAATTGTTCGCAGTCTTATCCAATCGATAAGTAAAATGGTAGCAAACGTAATACTCCTCGGAGAGATCACTCGTCTGAATGTACACGTTGAAGGAGCTATACGCCTCTTTGCCCTTGCCGAGCACCTCTACGTAAACGGCACCGGGACGGTTGAAATAGCCCTCGATCTTCTCATTCTTGATACGAACGTCGCTCGTTCCCTTGTTGACAAACACGATACTGTACCCGCCTTTCTCCAAATTGGTGAAGCGTACGCGTCCCTTGCCGTCATCGTCAAGCGAAACGTCGCCTTGGCTTTGGCCGTCCAAAAGCACCTCCACGGATGCATCGGCCGATGCCGTCACCGCAAAAGTAAGCTCACCCTCGCAGTAAGCCGAAAGCTTCATACGCTTACCTGCCTCCACGATCATGGCGCGCTCGCCGCAACGCTTACAAACGTACTCGGTAATACCGCTCGATGCCGTGTATACCTTATCGTCGTCGTGCGAAGGAGGCGTAGCCACCTCTGCCTTATAACCGCAATCGCCGCAGGTCTTCTCGACCTTACCGCCCGCATAACAGGTGGAGATCTTCAACACCTTTTCGGTCATATTCGGATGGGTGCAAACGGGTGCTTCGGTTTCGGGCGCCGTGGTCTCGGGTGCCGTGGTCTCGGGTGCCGTGGTTTCGGGCACCGTGATTTCGGGCACCGTGGTTTCGGGTGCCGTGGTTTCGGGTGCCGTGACCTCGGGGTCGGTCACTTCAGGCTCGGTAGCCTCAGGGGTTGTAACCTCGGGTGTGGTCTCTGCCTCGCCGCCGCAAGCCAAAAGGCTTGTGCCAAGCATTACGAGGGCCAAGAGCAAAACAAACAGTTTCCAAAGCTTCATAACGTCCTCCAAAATTTATTTGATTTTTCTACATTCGAGATAATAGCGTTTGTCCTCGGCGTGTCCCATCGAGAAGGTCTTGCGCGGCAGGGCTCCGTCGCAAACCACGGCCTTGAAAAGCTGATTCTTTTCCATACCGTCAAACAAAAATCCGATCGCATCCTTACGCGCCGCGAGCTTTCGGGTGGACTCAATGCCGTGTATGTAGTCCACCGAAGCGCCCTCATGCGTCTTAAGATAGCCGTCAATGAAGTCGCCAAGCGTACCGACGGTAAGCTGACTCACGGGGTGCTTCACCGCGATCTCGCGATCTTCAAATTCACCCACACAGAGAATTTTCTGTTCGTCGGCTTCCCCCGCAAGAGAGTCGGCGTACGCCGCAAGCGAATCCATCACGTCCGTGGGCGAAACGCCGAACAGTACGCGATAGATGGGCTCAAACTCCATGGCCTCGTCGTGAAGGTTCACAAGCTCCACGAGTGCGTAACGCGCGGGATGATCCCCCGCCGCCTCGGCACCGATGCTTGCCTTTACCTCCTCGTATGCCGCTTTAGCCGACGCAAGCGAATGGTTGCCGTCGCCCACCGCGAACACAAGGGGCGGCTCGTCCTTGCCATAGCGTGCGCGGGCAAGCGCAGGATCAGCAAGAGACGTAAGCTCTTCCTCCACGCGCGCGCGGTCGCTCTTACGAAGAAACCAAGCCGAAACGTGACCGCCGCCCAGCATCAGATCGAAATCGTAGGCTACGGACATCTCGCTCTTGCAAGCCGCAAGCGGCTCGATGACCTTCTTTTCCTCGTCGTCGATCAGCACCATCACGTGCGGAAGCTCCAGCACCGCGTCACGTCGAATGGCAACGCGGGGCGGAATGCGCTCGGCCACCGTTCCCTCGGTCGCGCGCACCATCGAGGTCGCACCTTTCGTATAATCGTAATGCTCCAGATCGATCTTTCCAATAAGCCCGCGCCGCACCTTGCCGTCCGACTGCGTTCTTTCAAGATAGATCATGCTTTCCTTATGCTCCATGAGCGTGCTCTCCAAATACTCACGCATCGTGGCGTTGATGGTCGGCACGCGTGCCTCGGTCTCGTCGAGATAAGCCTCGGGCAAAATGAGACGCAAAGCCGAGGGCGCATCGCCCACAAGAGCCTCCACCTTCTGCCAATATTCCGGCTCGCTGGTAAATTGGTCGCATGCGACCACCGCCCAAGTCTCGCCCTTTATCTTCTCAAAATCGGGCAGCAAAATGTCTGCCGCAGAAAAACAAGTCTTCATATTATACGTTACACCTCCAAGCATCTTTTTTAATTGTATCACATATTTCCTTCGGTTGCAACCAAAAACGCAAAAAAAAATCCTTTTTTGTGAAAACTTTTTAGAAAACTCTCCCCTCTTTTTGTGAATTTTATCCCTTGAAAAAAAGGTCGAATTTTGGTAAAATAAAGGTAGAAGAACCTTGACATTCAAGAGGAGGGCGACCATGGCAGATTATCGGTTTAAAAAGGGAGACTTCGTGGTATACGGAACAAGCGGCGTATGTCAGATCGAGGAGGTCGGAGAGCTTACCTTCGGCGCACTGACGAACTGCTATTATACCCTGCGTCCCACCTCCGACCTCAGCTCTCTGACTTATGTTCCCTGCGACAACGAGACGCTCACCGCAAAGCTTCGCCCCCTCCTTACCCCAAAGGAGATCGAAACGCTTCTCGGCACACCTTTGGATTGCGAGATCCTTTTTGACAACGACCGCAAGGTGCGTCTTGCCGCCTTCCGCGAGATCCTGTCAAACGGAGATCCCGTGGCACTTCTCGCCATGATCCGTTGCATACTGCTAAAGCAGCGTGATTTTGAGAAGGTCAACCGAGGCCTGTCGCTTTCCGACAACGATATCCTGCGCACCGCGATCTTTATCATCAACAGCGAATTTTCCTTCGTACTTGGCATTCCCAAGGAGAGCGTTGCCGACTATATCCGCTCCAAGCTCTCACCCGACGAAAGAATATAACAACCACACGGCAAAGCCTTTGACTTTGCCGTGTTATTTTTTCTTCCATTTTTGATTTGTCAAGGGGAACGCTTAGGGAAACTTTTCCGAAAAAATTTACCACAAAATCTGCAAAACCTTTATAGTAAGAGTTTTCCGAGTCATTTGGGTTCTTCGCACCTTGTGCGAAGAACGTATACGACGCGAGCTACGCGGCAGACAAAGAGAGCTCGCTCTCTTTTCTGCGCGTCAGCTTTCGCGGCTCAAAATGACGTGAAGGTTGCACATACCCACGCGAAAAAAGTTTCGATCAAGCCTTTGGGGAGGCTTGCGGGTTCCAAGGGCAGAGCCCTTGGCGTTTTCTCTACCACAAAATTCAATTTATAAATGACGAGAAAGAGCCGAGTCAGAGAATGACTCAGCTCTTTTTGCCACCGTCCAAATCAACGGTTGCCGTACATTTTTTCGTAGTAGTTCTGATACTCGCCGCTGATGATGGTCTCCCACCATTCGCGGTTTTCAAGATACCACGCAATCGTTTTTTGAATGCCGTCGGCAAACTTGGTCTCGGGCAACCAACCAAGCTCGCTGTGGATCTTGGTGGGGTCGATGGCGTAGCGCATATCGTGGCCCTTGCGGTCGGCAACGTAGGTTATGAGCGTTTCGGGCTTGTCAAGCGCACGGCAAATGAGCTTCACGATGTCGATATTCTTCATCTCGTTGTGTCCGCCCACGTTGTAGACCTCGCCCACACGTCCCTTGTGAATGATAAGGTCAATGGCCTTGCAGTGATCCTCCACGTAGAGCCAATCGCGCACATTAAGTCCCTCCCCGTATACGGGAAGCGGCTTGTCACCCAAGCAGTTGGCGATCATGAGGGGAATCAGCTTCTCGGGGAAATGATAGGGGCCGTAGTTATTGGAGCAACGGCTGATGGATACGGGAAGCCCGTAGGTTCTGTGGTACGCCAGCACCAAAAGGTCGGCCGCCGCCTTGGAGGACGAGTAGGGGGAGCTGGTGTGAATGGGGGTCTCCTCGGTGAAGAAAAGGTCGGGGCGGTCAAGCGGAAGATCGCCGTAGACCTCGTCGGTCGACACCTGATGATAGCGCGTAATGCCGTACTTGCGGCAAGCATCCATCATGGTAGCGGTACCCATAATATTGGTCTCAAGGAACACGCCGGGGTTCTCAATCGAGCGGTCCACGTGGCTCTCGGCCGCGAAATTGACCACGATATCGGGATGCTCCTCCTCAAAGAGCTTGTAAACGGCCTCGCGGTCGCAGATGTCTGCCTTCACGAAACGGAAATTGGGATTGTCCATCACCGAGGCAAGCGTAGAAAGGTTACCCGCGTATGTAAGCTTATCCAAGCACACAATGCGGTAGTCGGGATATTTTCCGAGCATATGGAAAATAAAGTTGGAGCCGATAAATCCGGCGCCGCCCGTTACAAGAATGGTCATATCTTCTCCTCCTCGGCAAGTGCCAACAAATACTGACCGTAATCGGTCATTTTCAAGCTTTCGCCAATGGCACGAAGCTGTTCCTTCGTAATAAAACCGCGGCGCCATGCGATCTCCTCGATACAGGAGACATAGAAGCCCTGTCTGTCCTGCACCGCCTCCACAAACATCGAGGCCTTGAGCATTCCCTCGGGCGTACCCGTGTCCAGCCACGCCATACCGCGTCCGAGAAGCGTGACCTTCAGCTCACCCATTTCCAGATACGCATTGTTGACCGCCGTGATCTCGATCTCGCCGCGCGCCGAGGGCTTTACGTTCTTGGCGATCTCCACCACGCGATTGTCGTAGAAATAAAGACCGGGAACCGCATAGTTCGACTTGGGCTGCTGCGGCTTCTCCTCAATGGAGATCACGTTGCGATCCTTGTCAAACTCCACCACGCCGAAGCTGCGTGCGTCCTTTACGGGATAGCCAAAGATGGTAGCACCCGTCTTATTTTCCATGGCACGACGCAAAACCTTGGTCATGTCCTGTCCGTAGAACACATTGTCACCGAGAATAAGACAAACGCTGTCGTCTCCGATAAATTCCTCGCCCAAAATGAAGGCGTCGGCAAGTCCGCGCGGCGACTCCTGCACCTTGTAGCAAATCGATAGGCCGATCTGCGAGCCGTCACCGAGAAGCTTTTCGTAAACGGGGGTGTCCTCGGGCGTGGATATCACGAGGATCTCACGAATGCCCGCAAGCATAAGGATGGAAAGCGGATAGTAAATGAGCGGTTTGTCGTAGATCGGCAAAAGCTGCTTGGATACCACCTTGGTCATAGGGTAAAGGCGGGTTCCCTTTCCGCCTGCAAGAATAATTCCCTTCATAAAAAAACCTCCCTATTGTTTTCACGACTTGCCGCCAATGTTCAGCTTGTCGCACAGTTTGTTTTCAAATGCCGTCCACTTGGGTGCGATTTTTTCAAACCACTTGTCCCAAAGCTTGAGACAAGGAGCCTCGATCAGTCGAATTCTGCACATATCGATAACCGAACAAACGGCAAAAATAACGATCACACTTCCGATCGCATGAAGCGGCATCCAAGCGGAGCCATACGTCCCCACGTTATCCAAAATATCCACCCAAAGCCATTTTCGCATCGTGGCACTGTGTGCGTGGATCAAAAGCACACCAAAGGTCGTGGCTGAGATCGCATTGATGATCGGACTGTATTTCAACTTCAAATTTTTGAAAAACAGGAAGGAGCAAACACCCGTCAGGACGGCAAGGAAGGTGTTGGAATCCGTGACCAACCAATACGCCATCTGACGTCCAAGCTTCATGCCCACAAAGGCACATCCCACAACCGAAGCGGCTGAAAGAAGAACGCAAAGGAGTGTCATCAGCCCCCAAAAACGTGTGTTCTCGAAGAGCTTTTTGGGATAGAGACGAATATAAGAAGCAATAAAGTAAAGCACGATATACCACGAAACGTAATTCATGGTAACCGAGAAAAGAGGCAACGTGCCAAAGAAAACGTAAATAAACAAACTGAGAAGCAAAAGGCGGATATGCTGTCTTTCGTTCATATGATTTACAAGCACGTTAAGAAACGGAATACAGAGGAAGAAGAGCAGATATGTACCCGTAAAATTGTGCGCCACGGTCATAAACGGCAGGATCGCTTGCACAAATCCCATCAGCGTAAAGGGCTCGTATCCGCTCACCCAAAAGATCACGTAGATCAATATGCGGTAAAACACGACCTCGCCCAAAAGCTTAACAAACTTTTTGGCTGTAATATTGGACTTACACATGAAATATCCGCTGATCAACACAAAACAGTTGATTCCGATCTTTCCCCATGCCCCCAAAAGCAAGAGAAAAAGAGAACGCAAAGAAAGCGGATCCGAATAAATGGGGCCGCCCACCCCCGTCAAACCGGAATTGACAACGTAATGATGAGCAACGATTAAAAACATCGTTATAATACGGAACAATTCCAAATTGGAGTCTCTCTGTTTCGGTTTCGTTAATACGATCTCGCTCATTATCCTCTCTCCTTATTGCAAAATAATATCACAAATGCGATCCACGTCTTCCACCGAAAGATCGGCGTACAGAGGAAGCGTCAGCACCCTTTCCGCAATATGCGTGGCCACGGGTGTCTTGTCGGTTCCCGCCGTCTCAAAGGAATCGTAGCACGCAAAACCGTTCGTCAAAGGATAGAAATACTTGCGGGCGATGATATCGTTTGCCTTCAAGCGCTCAAACACCTCGTCCCTTGTATACTTATAGCCGTCAAATACCGCGGGGAAATACGCGTAGTTGGACTTGACCTCCGGCTGCTCGTCGCAAAGCTTTATGCCCTTCACACCCGAAAGCCGCGCACGGTAACGCTCTACCGCCACTCTTCTCTTTTCGATCTCCCCTTCCAGATGGCGCAGGTTGCAAAGCCCCATCGCCGCTTGGAATTCGTTCATTTTGGCGTTGCCGCCGATGTAACGCCCCTCCTCGCCGCACAACCCGAAATTGCGCAGGTCGGTAAGCACCTGTACCAGCGCGTCGTCGCTATAGCAGAGCGCGCCGCCCTCAATGGTGTTGTAAACCTTAGTGGCGTGGAAGCTGAACATGGATGCATCACCCATGCACGCGGTGCTCACACCCTTTTTGGTCACGCCAAAGGCGTGCGCCGCATCGTAAATGACCTTGAGCCCGTGCTTGTTGGCAATTTGCGCAATTTTTTCCACATCGCAGAGGTTACCGTAAACGTGAACCGGCAGAATCGCCGCCGTTTTTTCCGTAATCAATGCCTCAATCTTATCCGTATCAATGGTATAATCCCTCTCATTCACGTCGCAAAACACGGGAATCAGACCGTTCCGCGCGATCGCGTGCGTGGTCGAGGCAAAGGTAAAGGGCGTGGTGATGATCTCGCTGCCGCACGGGAAGTGCATGGCCTCCAGCACGTTTTCCAGAGCCAAATGCCCATTGGTATACAGCGTAACGTGCTTGACACCGAGATAGCGCTCAAGCTCGGAGGTCAGCGCATTGTGCTTCACCCCCATATTGGTCAGCCAATGACTGTCCCAAAGCTCTCGGATCTCCTCGCAGTACTCCTCAAAGGAGGGCATCGAGGAGCGTGTAACTTGAATAGGCATACCTTACCTCGCAAAAATCAGTCTTTTTTGTCTGCCGTTTTGGGCGGCTGACGCTTGGTGGGCACCATGGACTTTTCGCCTGCCACATACATCTTAACAAGGCCCAAAAGCACCACCGAGGATGAAAAATAAAACAAAATCGGGTACACGGTTTTATAAATAAACACACAGATCGCCGTTGCCGTCTCGCCCCCCAAAATAAAGGCCACGACGTAACCGAGGAAGGAAAGACCGCCCGCGAAAAGCGCGATCAAAATGCCGATTCCGTATATCGTCCCAAGGACGTTTGCTATTTTTTGTCTCATACGGCGACCTCCTTACAGTCCCAAAATGGGAAGCCAGCCAAGCAGTACCACAACTTCCATCACGTACTGCACCGCCACCCACCAAAGATCGTTTTTCAAGGTTTTGTCAAAGTCGGACTCGGCGATCGACATACCCGCGTACATCCCCAGTGCAAAGGGAGGCGTGATGCCGCACATAACGCCGCACATACACGGAAGCATGGCCGCCACCAAAAGCGGATCGACACCCGCGGAGGCGAACAGGCTGATAAACACCGTTCCGAACATGACCGTGACCGACGAGCCGGGAATGACCATGGTCACAAAACAAGTCAGAAGCGGTACGAGGAAGCAAAGACCCACGCGTCCGATATTCAGCGTTTCAAACACCGCCTTGATCTGCGCGCCTGCCTCAATGTACTCAAACAGCTCACCGATGGTATAACCGAAAATACAGGTAGCTACGATGGGAGCCAAGCCCTTCACGCTCTTGGAAAAGATGTTTACGATAGCGCGCGGCGACCGTACCGACTTATCCTTGGCGACAAGCAGACCGTAAAGCGCCGCAATACCTGCCACAAAGATCAGAAGCGAGCTGGAAAAATGCTTGGCGCCCGCAGCACCCAACCGCGCGGTAATAAAGGTGGCATTAAGCACCGAATCCAAAACGAAGGGTGCCAAAATAATTACGGGAAGCAAAAGTCCGCTCCAGCCCTCCTTCAGCGTTTGGCGGAGGGGAGGAATATCGGCCTTATCCATCGGCCTTATCTTATAAACCTGACAAAATACAAAGAGCTGGGCAACGCGCGCCAAAACAAACCAAAGCGAAACGCCCCAACACACCACCCAAAAGCGTCCCGTGGTCATTTCTCTGTCGGGCGCAAAGGCAAGATAGGCTCCCAGCGCCGCCACAATGTTGGCGGAGGGCGGGATCATGTTGCCAAGATAGCTTGCGGTGCTTTCCACGTTGGCGGCAAGCTCGGGGGGAAATCCCGTCTTTTTCATGGCGGGAATGGTAATGGTACCCGTCGCCATGACGTTACCGGGGCCGCTTCCCGAAAGCGCACCCATAAAGCTGGACGCGAGAATCGACGCGTAACCGGCTCCACCCGGGATCCGTCCGAGGAGCGATATAATGATCCTCACGCAGTTGTCCACGATCTTGGTCTTGGTCAAGACCTGCGACATGGCGACGAAAGCCACCATGGAATAAAGCAGCGAGGTCTTCATGGCCGAGGCGAAGAAATTCCCTACCTGTCCCCACGTTCCCGTCATAACAACGAGAACCACAAAAGACAAGATAACGCCTTCGTAAATCGGCCGTTTAAACAGTAAGAACCACAGGCAAATGACGACCAACATCACGCCGAGGTATATCAGTGCAGGTGGCATAATCTCCTCCTAAACTTAACAATCTTTTATCTGACTTTTCAAATACATCTCGTAAAGCTTTTCGCCGTCAAAACGAGACAGTCCTTTGCTTTCATAAAACGCCCGCGCTCTTTCGTCCTTGAGGATGGGCGCGCACATTACCTGCTCATAGTCTGCTGCGGGATGCGTATTGATCTCGCAGAACTTCAAGCCATCCGGCGTAATAATCACGTCAAATCCAAGATAATCCAACGAAGAGATATGCGCGCAGACTTGCTTGATCTTATTTTTAACGAAATCCCAATTCGGCAGACTTGTATCCTTCCAAACAACGTGCGTATCGGGATGCTCGGTACACTTCCATTCGCCGTCGGGACAAAATCTCTTATAACGAATGCCGAAATCGCTAAACTGACCGGTCTCAAAATCAAATCCGATGCCAATGCCTCCCGACGAAAGATTGCTTGCTCCACCCGATATCGACGTACCAAAACGCGCGTAGGAAACAACGCACTGCCACTTGGCCGCATCGTACGGCGAGGCATACGGTAGCTTCACCATAATCACACGAAGCGTACACTCGCTCGCAGGCCAAATTTTTGCAATATCCGCATGCTGATACGCATACTCGGTTACGATATGATTCTTCAAAGAGGCAACGATCTCCTCAAACGCCTTTGCCGTAATGGGCTTGTTGTTCTCGTAGAGGTCGCCGTCTCTGTACTCCAGCTTCATAAATCCTCTTCCGCCCGACGTGCCCGAGTTGGGCTTGACGGCCAGTGTTCCCTTTTGCTTCAAAAGGTTCAATAGGAAATCCTTATCCTTGGCAATGGAGGCGGGTGCGTCCATCAAATACGTATAGTTGCCGTTGTTTTCCACGTACAGATAATACGCCGGCATCGTATCGTCGCAGCCGTTGCTATTCAAAACGTATTTCAACGTCAGCTTATCATTCACCCAAATTTTAAAGTGATGATTGATCGGGTGAATCATGAAATAGTTGTAATCTGGCAAATAATCCTTATAATTTTCTTCCGTCAAACCGTAAAGCTCTACTCTACCGGGATAAAATCCTTTCGTGAGTGCCCACTTTTTCGTTTCATCGTTTGCGGGGAAAGCCTGCTCATCGTCGGAAAGCTTTTTGACGAACATTTTTGCCCACTTAAAATCCATTCCGCTTTCACGAAGTTGCTCAAGAAGATATTCGTAATTTGTCATTCTTCTGCTCCTTTTTTATTCAATATCCGTCAACAGATCCCGACGCATCATGTCATTGCCACGGTCGTCCAACACGCGCATTGCCGCCACAGCCCGTCTGTGCTTTTCGCGCAAAGCTTCCATCGTATCCGCTTGTACCGTAAAGCCGCCAACACGGTCTCCGCTGTTTTCAATGGTATCAAACTCGGCCCCTTGCCACTTGAAAAGGTAGTAATCCGAGATCGTACCGTCCGTCTTTAATTCCTCAAAGCCGTCCAATCGGTCAAACCGTCCGGGCTTACAGTAAATAAATTCGTTGGCAATATATCGGTTTTGCGGTGTCACCTTCTCGACGTGCGGCTTTTTGCCAAGCGTCAGATCCACCACCGCCGAAATCACGTCGAATCCCGACGCCTTTTGGATCAGAAGATACTTTACACCGCCGCCCGTTCTTGCGCTAAACTCCAGCACAAACGCGCGCTCGCCGTCGGTGATCATCTGAATGAGCATAGGTGAATTTTTCAACCCAAACGCATCGGCGATCTGTTGCGCGATGCCGCGAACCAGCTCGTGCACACGCTCCACCACGTCGGCGGAATAACGGCCTCGAAAAATAACAAACTTATCGTTGTTTGCGATCTTGTCGAGCGAGGACACCGAAAGGACATGGGCCACGCCGTCCTCCACATAGACGTCAACGCTAAGCTCCTCGCCGTCGATAAATTCCTCCACGAGTGCGGTATCGGTACGGCTGAATCGAACTGCCGCCGCAAAAGCGACCTTCAGCTCCTCCAAATTTTCCACTCGCTTTACCCCCTTGGAGCTGTTGCAGTCAACAGGCTTTACGATCAAAGGATATTGCATCTCCTCAAGCCTTTTCACATCAAGCTCCGCCATGATCACGTGCTTCGCTGTGGAAATGTTGTATTGATTAAACACCATTTTCATGTACTGCTTGTTGGTCACGTTAAGCGCCGTCTGGTAATCAATATAACAAGGAAGACCAAGCGTTTCGGACACACGGGCAACCGTAAGCAGCGCCTGATCGGTGCACGCCGTGATCAAAAAATCTACCTTTTCCTTTTTGGCGATCTCGGTGATCGCCTCCACATCCAGCGTAGACGCCTGATAAAAAAGATCGGCGTGCGACTTTGCCACGGGATTTTCATAATAATCGGCAAGAATGGTAAAAATACCGCGTCGGCGCAATTCCTCAATCAGTGCAATTTGCGGAAAGCCTCCCGCCAAAACCAATGCTTTCATTGCCATTGTTTTTCTCCTTTTTCCATTGAGGTGATTATAAGCTCTTTATATCCAACCAATCCAACCTCGGCAGTCAACGTCGACGCTTCAACCTCTCTTCCCTGCGCCCATGCCACAAGCGCACTCGGCAAATTGCATCCGCCCATGTGGCTGAAAGGATATCCGCCGCCGAAGCGTGCGTTCATTTCCAATATATACGGCTGACCGTCCACCAAAAAAACGTCGCAGTCCATATTGCCGATATGACGCGTCAGATGCCCCAGCCGCTCAAGCTCGGCCGTAATGGTCGGCTCATCCACAAGCTCGGCAATATCGGTTTCTCCCGCGCGCATGGCGATCTTCTTTTTGACAATAACGCTCCGCAAATTTCCCTCTAAATCATGGATAATATCCGCGCCGTATTCCTGCCCTGCCAAGCATTCCTGGTACACGATCTGCTCATCCTCGGGAACCGATGCCGACTCGTATTTGAGATACGAGCGGCGAACGGCGCGACTGTTGCGTCGAAAATAGTACAAAAGCGCCATTTCGTCCTCGGCCACGCTCATGGCGATCGAGCCGCAACCAAAGCGAGGCTTGATCACAATGGGATACCGAAGCTCGCCGCTATCCAAGGCCAGCAAAACTCTTTGCAAGGAAAGATAGGTCTTGGGCACCCGAAATCCGTTTTCCTTCAAAAACAGATAGGTTTTCCACTTGTCGTTGCACATCTCGATCGTTTCAGGTGCCGAAACGATCACCCGCGTTCCAATGGCGGCAAAGCGGTCTTTGTTCCGCGCAAGCACGGGAAGATCGATATCAAACAAGGACAGCAGTAGGTCGATCCGATTTTCTTTGCAGTAATTCAATAAAAAAGGAATATACGCTTCATCATAGATAAGCGGCGAGATCACACTCTTGTCCGCGTAGTGAAAGGCCACCGTTCGGTCATCCGAATTGCTCACATGGACCTGCCCACCTTCTCCCAGTGCCTCTTTGAAATATTTTACCATATAGGCACGTCTGCCTACCGAAGTTAACAGTACATTCATCGTTTCTTATCCCCAAAATAATAGATCATATGAAGGTCGTTCGGCCGCGGCTCGTTCGGCAGCTGCCACGGAACAAATCCCATTTTCTCATAAAGCCGCAATGCGCCCAAATTGGATGGCACAACGTAAAGATGCACCGCATCCGCCTCTTTTTGACGGCAAATCTCCATAAATTCGCCAAGCAACCGTAAGGCAAAGCCGCGTCCTTGAAACGCCGCGCGTGTCGCCACGATCGAAATATACGCCATGTTGTCGGTCAAATGCTCCGTATATCCCGCCACCATGGCAGCAATCTCCTCTTGCTCCATCACACAACAGACCGTTGCCCGTTCCCAAAGCTTGCTTGCAAATGCGTGCAGATCTTGCTTCTGTGACAACGGGATCGGGAACGCAGTATCCACCTCTCGCAAAAAACGCTCGATCTGCGCGACCGTCACCTTCATTTTTCTTACCCTTTCCTTTTGTGCAAATAGCTCTTCGCCATCGAAAGCACGTACTCGAAGCTCTCCAGCTTAAAGAGCGCCGAGCCCGCCACGTAAATCAGCACGCCGAGCGGCACCTGGATCAAAAGAATCAGATACTCGTTGATCGGCAACAGGCTGATGCAAAAAACAACGGCTCCCATCGCAACCGAAAGTGCGATCTGCGGCAGCATATCCTGCACCTGCTGAAAATAACTGTAGTCAAGAAGCTTTTTGTTGGGTGACGCATTCACGATCTGCGAAATCACCGTCGTAACCAACAAGCTGTAAGCCATCGCCTCCACACTGATCCACATCGTAGACAAAAGCGCAACCAGACCGATGCCCTTTTTGATGATCTCCAATTTCAAAAACATATCGCTTCGTCCCATCGCCTTGATCGCGTTTAAGTTCGCGGTATGAATGGGATAAAAGGCATAAGTAAAGCAGAAGATACGCAAGAAAAATACGCAAGGCAACCACTTTTCCGTAAGGAGGATCTTAATGAGCGGCTCGGCACAAACGGCAAGCCCCATCATCATGGGCATCATAATATAGGTGCTTGTCTTGATGGCGCGTCGCGTCATGGCCTTCACTCGCGTACGGTCATCCTGCTCGGCCGCCATGGCGGGCATCAGCACGCTGTCGATCGAGGAATTGACGTTGGTTACGATCAAATTCGGGAACTGATTTCCTTTGTTATAGAAAGCCAGATCGTCGGTGGTATACATTTTTCCGATGATCAGCTGACGAATGTCGTTATATACGGTGTTAAGAAGACTCGAAACCAAAAGCTTCCATCCGTAAGAGAACAGGCCGCGAAGCCTCTCCCACGAAAACATCCATTTCGGACGCCACTTGACCGTCACCCAAAGGATCACGGTACCCGCGGCAAGATTGATCAGGTTTTGCGCGATCAGCGCCCACACGCCAAAGCCCGCAAACGCCATGCCAATACCCACCGCCGCCGACACGACGGTGCCACCGATCGTGGAATAGAAGAAGCGCTTGAAAAGCATATTCTTTGACACATAGGACTGCTGAATGTTTTTTACGCCCGAAATCAGAAGGGTAAGGCTGGATACACGAACGATCGAAGTAAGCTCGGGAAGCTCGTAAAACGCCGCGATCAGCGGAGCAGCAAAAAACATAATGACATAAAGCCCCGCACACATCACGATATTGAAGTAGAATACCGTAGAAAAATCCAGATCGTCGGCATCCTTCTTCTGCACGAGTGCGGTGCCGAGACCACTGTCCACAAACACCTGCATAATAGTGGTAAAAACGGTAACGAGTGCCACCGTTCCGTAGACCGCAGGATCCAACAGGCGTGCAAGAACGATAGAAACCACAAAGGTCACGCCCTGCGCGCCGATACGCTCCATAAAACGCCACACGAAATTATTCAGAATCTTCTTATTTTCCATAAAGATCTATTTCTCCGCTTTTCTTGCACCGTTCAAAAAGGGAAAGAGCGCTTTTATGTATATCTTCATACGTTCTCCCCGCGAAAGCTCACGCAAAAAGGGCTTATATTGCGGGGCAAGCACACGCCGATATTCACCAAACGAACAAAAATGCGTAAACTCGTTCCGTGCGATCTTTTTTTGAATGGCCGCCTCGTATTTTCCTTCGGTATCCTCGTTCAAAACACGAAGCATTTCCTGAACCTTATGAAAATGCTTATCCGCCTTCACACGATCCGCCCGCATTCGTTCGCTCCAAGAACCGGCCGCCATCACGCGATACACACTCATACAATCCGCCAAGTACAGCATTCCGCCCCTCAAGGCACCGTGAATTTGCAGCGTGTAATCCAAGCGCAAAAGCTTTCGAAAAGCAGGAAGATCTTGGATAAGCGACGTCCGATACATCAGCGAAGCCGTAGCCACGTATCCACCGCCCCCCGCAATCACGTCCTCGGCAGAAAGAATCGTATCCTGATCCGCGGGGGCAACACGAGCCACCACGCATCCCGTTTTGGCATCCACGCTTGACGAGGCGTGCGCACAAATATCCACCTCGGGATGTGCCTCCAACGCATCGTACTGCTTCTGCAGCTTCAAGGGATCGGTCCAATAATCGTCTCCCTCACAAAACGCAATGTATTTTCCCTGCACGCGCGGCTCCTGAAAGATGCGCGGTGCACCAATCCCCTTGGAATACTGATTTTCGGTTTGGTAGATCGGCTTAATCAGCATAGGATATTTCGCTTCATACTCTCTTATGATATCGGCGGTTTTGTCGGTAGAAGCATCGTCATGAATCAAAATTTCAAAGGCAAAGTTGGTCTTTTGCATAACAAAGCCTTCCAAGGCATTTCTTATGTAATTTTCATGATTATAGGCATTGCACATAATACTTACTTTGATTTCTTCCGCCATACCGCACAGCCTTTCTTCCAACAAGTTATAATTATACAGAATTTATTTTATCACAAATCCTCAAAAAAGTCAATCCCAAACGCACATTTTCAAGTCTTCTCTTCAAAACCAAGAAACCGTCACGTTTTATCCCTTGCTTTTCTGCGCGTTCCGTGATATAATAACTTTATTATACATATAAATTGATGTTTGTTGGGGAGTTACGCTTAGGGGACTTTTTGAAAAAAGTCCCGAGCCGAAGGCGACGAGAACCGCTCAAAAACTTTTCTGGAATTTTTACGAAAAAGTCTGCAAAAGCTTTATTGTAAGGGGGATCCGAGTCATTTTGGTTCTTCTCGCTAAAGCGAGAAGAACGTATACGCCGCGAGCCACGCGGCAGACAAAGAGAGCTCGCTCTCTTTTCTGCGCGTGAGCTACACGCGGCTCAAAATGACATGAAGTTTGCACATACCCATGCGAGAAAAGTTTTCGCCCAGCCTTTTGGGGCAGGCTGGCGGGTTCCAAGGGCAGAGCCCTTGGCGTTCCCCCCGATAAATCAAAATTTGAAACACATCTTAATAGATACGGCAAAGGAGGAAAGCGTGTGAGCGAATCGGATATTCTGATACA
Organism: Oscillospiraceae bacterium; assembly: GCA_015064795.1. Taxonomy (GTDB): domain Bacteria; phylum Bacillota; class Clostridia; order Oscillospirales; family CAG-272; genus RGIG8775. The sequence goes on from SVRO01000024.1 coordinate 17,133, forward strand.
ACTGATCGGAGCCTTTGGCATTGCGGCGAGCATTGCCGCCTTTCAATTCAAAAAGCACGGCACTATCCTCGTCTTCCGTACACTTAACGAGGCTCTTTTTGCCGTACAGTATTTTCTGCTCGGCGCCTTCACGGGCGCGGCGGCCTCGCTCATCGGCATTGCCCGAAACCTGATCTTTAAAAACCGCGTGGCCACAGGCAAGACAACCACGCTTTTCATCGCAATTTTCAGCGCACTTTTCGTGCTTTTCGGCATTCTCACATGGGAGGGACCCAAGAGCATCCTCATCATCGTCGCCAAGGTTCTTTCCACCGTCTCGTACGGCAACAAGAACACCTCGGTGATCCGCGTCATCGGCCTTGTCACCACGACAAGCTGGCTGGTTTATAATTGGTTCGTCTTTTCGATTGCAGGCGTGCTTTGCGAGGCCTTCACGCTCACCTCGCTTCTCGTCGGCATCGTCCGACTCGACCTTCTGCCGAGATGGAAAAAAGATAAAAACGAAGTGTAACGACAAAAGAAACGCCCATTGCTTTTGGCAATGGACGTTTCTTTTTGGTGGAGGCGTTGGCTTTAAAGCCGAACACCGCCATCGTGGTATGAAGTTTGACATAGCACCGCATTTCCCCGATGATTGGGGGCGGTAGCTTGCCGCTGGTGGAGGCGTGGGCTTCAAAGTCGAACACCTCCTCCGCCTCCTCATAGCTCTCGATGCCGTTCACGAAGTCATAGGTCACGGCACCGCTGTCGCCGGTGAATTTGCAGACGATCCTCAGATGGTCGTCATACACGTACACGGCCGAGACAAACACCTCGATGAACGTCTCCCGGTACTTCGGATCCGAGGGATCCCCGGAGCGGAACCGCTCCAGCCAGAAGGTCAGCTGCTCGCGCGTCAGCTCAGGCTGCTCGACCTTCTCCTCGTCGATCGCATACTCCAGATCGAGGCGCCGGCTCTCCAGTTCTTCGAGGCGCTGCTTCGTGCTGGGCGTGATGATGCCCTGCTCGATGGCCTTCAGAATGTTCGCGATCCCGCGCTTCGTCTCCGAGAGCTCCGCCTCCAGACCACGGAGGACGCTGTCGTCTCGCTCGCGCTCCTGAAGTTCCAGAGCTGCGTCGACGATCACCCGGATCACCTCGTCAGTCAGGCAGCGATCACGCGTCTGACGCACGACGGTCTCCTCGATCCAGTCCTTCTTGACCGGCTTTTTGTCGCATGCCTTCTGGCGCTTCCGCTTGACGCATGCGTAATAGTACCATTTGCGGCCGCTTTTACCGGTGCCGCTCTCGCCCACCATGGGGCTGCCGCAGTGCCCGCAGAACAGCTTCCCGGTGAGCATATAGTCCACATCAGTCCGGGCAGCTGCCGGAGCTCTGGCGACCTTCTTCAGACGATCCTGCACTGCTTCAAACAACTCCCTCGAAATAATTGCCGGGACGCCGCCCTCGATCCTGACGTCCTTCCAGATATACACGCCTGCATACCGCTCGTTCCTGAGAATGGTGTGCAGGCTATTTTTGTTGAACCGAGCACCGCGCGACGTTCTGAGCCCGCGGCTGTTCAGCATGCCGATGATCTCCGTCACGTTCGAGCCGTTCGCGTACATCTCGAAGATCTCCCGGACGACGGCCGCCTCGGTCGGCTCGATCGCATACCGGCCGTCCGGGCCCTTCACGTAACCGAGCGG
>SVRO01000105.1 GCA_015064795.1 Oscillospiraceae bacterium
GAGTTTTTTTCGCGTGAAACCTTTCGTATATTTCCTTCGGAAATACAAAAACTACTTCTATTACGTCCCGAAGGAGAGTTTATGGAATCGGTTTGGAAAAAGAACGCGCCACATGTGCACTTTGATGCACTCGAGGGCAATCAAAGCACTGACGTGCTGATCGTGGGCGGCGGCATCGCGGGCATTTTGTGCGCATATCGGTTGAAAAATGCAGGCGTGGATTGCCTGCTTGCCGAAGCCACCGAGATCTGCGGCGGCATTACGAAAAACACCACGGCAAAGATCACCATCGGCCACGGCTTGCTCTACGACAAATTGATACGACGCTTTGGCAAAGAAAAAGCAAGGCTCTACCTCGAAGCGCAAATGCAAGCGGGCGAGGAATACGCCGATCTTTGTCAAAGGATCGACTGCGACTACGAAAAAAAGGATTCCTATGTCTACTCGCTAAAGGATCGCGATAAGCTTCAAAAGGAAGTGTTGGCCTTAAAGCGCCTCGGCGTTAAAGCCGAGCTTTCCGATGCCAAGGCGCTTCCCTTCTCGGTTGCGGGCGCGGTGCGCGTGAAAGATCAAGCACAGTTCCACCCCTTGAAATTTCTATACACCGTAGCCCACGATCTGCCGATCTACGAAAACACTAAGGTGGTAGAGCTGATGCCCAACAAGGCCATCACCAATCACGGCGCGATCACCTTCCGCAAGCTGATCGTGACCACGCATTTTCCGATTCTCAATAAACACGGCTCGTATTACCTCAAGCTCTATCAGCACCGCTCCTACGTCTTGGCACTCCGCGGCGTCCCTGCCATCGACGGCATGTACGTCGACGAAGCGGATACGGGGCTTTCCTTCCGCATGTGCGGCGACCTTTTGCTCCTCGGAGGCGGTGGACACCGCACGGGAAAACAGGGCGGTTGTTGGCAGGAGCTTGAAGAATTCGCAAAGAAGTACTACAAGAACGCCGAGGTTGTCGGTAAATGGGCAACGCAGGACTGTATGACGCTCGACCGTGTTCCCTATGTCGGTTGGTACGCAAAAACCACCCCCGATCTCTTTGTCGCGACGGGCTTTAACAAATGGGGCATGACGAACGCCATGGTCGCCGCCAACATTCTTTGCGACCTCGTAAGAGGCAAGCCAAACCGCTACGCCGAAGTCTTCTCTCCCTCTCGAAGCATGCTCCGCCCCCAGCTTGCCGTCAATGCCTTTGAGGCTACCGTAGGACTTCTTACCCCCACTGTCCCCCGATGTCCCCATCTCGGTTGTGCCCTCAAATATAACCGCGCCGAGCACACGTGGGATTGCTCCTGCCACGGCTCGCGCTTCACCGAACGAGGTGAGCTGATCGACAATCCCGCAACCGATGACAAAAGGATATAAAAAGCATATCTTTTAGTCCTTTGGGAAATACTAACCGTGAATACAAAAATGGAGGTTGGTATGTTCAAACATGAAAAACTTTTATTTCATCCCGTAGAGGTGGAAAGACCCAATCCGCAGTATGCCGTTCTGCTTCAGGAGCAGCTTGGCGGTGGCAACGGCGAGCTGAAGGCAGCTATGCAGTATATGTCACAGAGCTTTCGCATCAAGGATCCCGAGATCAAGGATCTCTTCCTCGATATTGCCGCCGAGGAGCTTTCGCACATGGAAATGGTGGCGCAGACCATCAATCTGCTCAACGGTCACGATGTAGACGCCACCAAGGTGCAGGCAGGCGAGGTACAGACACATGTTCTTCTTGGACTCAACCCTGGACTGATCAATTCCTCAGGATACTCTTGGACAGGAGATTACGTCACCGTAACGGGTGACCTTTGCGCCGACCTGCTCTCGAATATCGCGTCCGAGCAAAGAGCTAAGGTCGTTTACGAGTATCTCTACCGTCAGATCGAGGACCGAAAGGTACGAGAAACCATTGACTTCCTGCTCAATCGCGAGGAAGCGCACAATCAGATGTTCCGCGACGCCTTCAATAAAGTGCAGGAGACCGGCTCTAACCGCGACTTCGGTACAACCAAGGCGGCGAAGATGTATTTTTCAATGTCCAATCCAGGCCCGAACGCCTTCGCCACAGGCGAGACCCACGCACCCGCGTTTAAGTAAAATGCTTTTGACCGTCACTGCGGCTCCCAAGAGTGGCACGGGGTGCGTTACGATGATAAACGACCACCTCTACGAGGGGCGGTTCACGCCGAGAGTGAACGGCAAACGCATATCCAAGAATGTCTACGCCAAGACACGAGAGGAATGCGAGGAAAAGCTCGCAGAGCTGATAAAAACCATGAAAGCGGAGATTGCTGAGATAAAAAAACAAGCGAAGAACGCATAACAAAGAGGGCTGACGATTGATTTCGTCAGCCCTCAAAAATTGCGTTGCAGAAAGCAAAGAAATATTTATTGTCTTTCAAGCAGAGGCTTTGCCAAAATGTCATCTTTTCTTGTGATCAGATCATCCGTCGCAATTGCCGCTTCAAGAGCATCCGTGCCTATACGGTCAACTGTT
>SVRO01000025.1 GCA_015064795.1 Oscillospiraceae bacterium
AAGCTTGTGAGTGCCGTAAGCAAATACCTCGGTGGGATTGCCTGCAATCCAACGGAGAAGGTCAACAGCGTGGCAACCGCCGCCGATCACACCGTGACGGCGAGGATCCGAACGCCAAGCCTGAACATCGGCCATAATTCTCATGTAGTCATGCGCGTACTCGGACTCAACAAAGTAAAGCTCGCCGATCGTACCTGCGTCAATAAGCTCCTTTGCCTTTACGAAAGCAGGAGTGAAGCGGCAGATCTGACCAACCATGAAGCGTGCGCCGCTCTTGTGTTCGGTAGCAACGATATCGTTGATTTCCTCACGGGTAAGTGCAAGAGGCTTCTCGCAAAGAACGTGCTTGCCTGCGGCAAGGAATTCCTTGGAGAGCGGTACGTGGAGCTGGTCAGGCGTTGCGATAACGACAATGTCAAGATCCTCCATCTTAAGAAGCTCGCGATAGTCGGTGAAGCATCTGTCCATAGGGATATTGTACTTCTCGGAGAAGTCCTTGAGCACTTCTTCTCTGAGGTCGCAAAGTGCGCCGATCTCGTAACCGTCGGCAATTGCGCCATCAAGGTGTCTCTTACCGAAGTTGAGACCGATAATGGCAACAACGAAATTTCCGTTTCTCATAGGTATAATTCCTTTCTAAAATCCGCGCCCGTTACGGTACGCGTTTTGATGTTAATTGTAGTATAACAAATTTTGAGGGGTTTCGCAATAACAAATCCATAAAAAAAATTGAAAAATCAATAAAAAATATGTTTTTTGCACGGGATTTTTTCAAAAAATCATTGAAAAATTATACTCGTTGTGATATGATAAAGAAAAGGGAGGGGAGTGGAATATGAACATACGCGGTCTTGAAAACATCGTGCAGACCTTTTATGATATTTCGGGGATGGATATTGCCGTGATCGACAGTAAGAACCGAATCGTTGCCCGCCGTTATCTTGGGAACCGCTTTTGCGCACTGCTCCATCGCTCGCCCAAGTGCTTGAAAATGTGCGAGCAGTCCGATTCTCTTCGCATGAGTGAGGCGAAGGGGAGCGGTGAGCTTGTTACCTATACCTGCCCGTTTGGCATCTTTGAGGCCATTGCGCCCATCAAAAAAAATAACGAGGTCGTGGGGTATCTGTTTTTGGGAATGGGACTTGAGGCGCGCAACGGTTGTCACGAGCTTCCGCTCGCGCGGGCCCTTGAGCATTCACCGCTTTCTGACCGAGAGGAGCTTGAAAAGAGTATCGGAGAAATCCCAAAGTATACGCGAGAAAAGCTGATGGCGTACGCCGAGATGTTGCCGATCTTGGCAGAATATATTGAGAACAACAATCTTTTGGAGGGAAGCAGCCGAAGCATCGGCCAGCTTACCAAGGATTATATCAAGAAAAATCTCAGTCACAAGATCACGTTGGCCGACCTCAGCTGGAACCTGCATTTCAGCACGGTGACGCTTACCGAGCATTTCAAAAAGGAATTTGGTATGACCATCACCGAATACATTTTGCAAAAACGTATGAAAAAAGCGGCGCAGATGCTATCGAACGACGGGGATATTTCTGTCAAGGAGGTCTCGGAGGCCTGCGGCTTTGCGGATATCGAGTATTTTTCCAGAAGCTTTAAGCAGTATTACGGCGCATCACCAAGCATCTATCGCAAGCAAGCACGAGCTGACGGGGAGAAGGGGATAACATGAAGAAAATTCGAATTGTCGTTATGAAAAAGGTCTGTCATAGAGATCTGATCGAAAAATACGAAAACCCCATAGAGCATGCATGCGATATGCAGGAAGGACAGGTATTTATCGCGGACGGATGGAAGAAGCCCGAGGGCTTCTGCGACAGCGCATGGGAGACGATTTCGCCATTCGTCATGACGCTGGCACACGGCGGAGAGGATTTCTATGACGGGTGGATGAAAAACCCGAAAAGTGCTATGCTCTCCTGCAACGACGGCTTCCGTCCTGTCAGCTTTTTGCTTGAGGTCATTGAGGAAACGTCTTGACAATTTCGGAAAAGTGTAATAAAATATAATATTATCAAATAATTAAGAGGTTTTGTACTTATGTATCGTATTTTGAATAAAAAAGCACTGAATCCCACGGTGACGTGGATGGAGATCGAGGCACCTGCCGTGGCACGCAAGGCCGAGCCCGGACAGTTTGTCATTCTTCGTGTGGACGAGGAGGGCGAGCGCATTCCGCTGACGGTGGCGGATTTTGACCGCGAAAAAGGAAGCGTTACCATCATCTTTCAGATCGTAGGAGCAACCACCGAAAAGCTTAATCATCTGGAGACCGGGGACGCGATCTGCGACTTTGTCGGCCCTCTTGGCAGAGCGACCGAGACCGAGGGGCTTCGCAAGGTAGCCGTCGTGGGCGGCGGCGTGGGATGCGCCATCGCATATCCCGTTGCCAAGAAGCTTCACGCGCTTGGCTGCGAGGTGCATGCGATCGTCGGCTTTCGCACGAAGGATCTCGTCATTTTGGAGGAGGAATTTCGTGCGGCGAGCGATAAGCTCGTGATCATGAGTGATGACGGAAGCTATGGCGAAAAGGGCCTTGTGACCGACGCGCTGAAAAAGCTCATCGAGTCGGGTGAGCAGTACGATGAGGTCATTACCATAGGCCCGCTTATCATGATGAAATTCGTCTGCAAGCTGACGAAGGAATACGGGATAAAGACCGTGGCCTCGATGAATCCCATCATGATCGACGGCACGGGTATGTGCGGTGGCTGTCGTTTGACGGTGGGCGGCGAGACCAAGTTTGCTTGCGTGGACGGCCCCGAGTTTGACGGACATAAGATCGACTTCGACGAGGCAATCGCCAGAAGCGGTATGTATAAGCCCTTTGAAAGACGGGCACACGAGGAGACCTGTAATCTCTTTCGTATGGAGGTGAAGTGAGATGGCCAATATGTCCCCCAAAAAGAACGTCATGCCGACGCAGGCCCCCGACGTTCGTAATCAAAACTTTAACGAGGTCGCGCTTGGCTATACGGCAGAGGCCGCGATCGACGAGGCGAAGCGTTGTCTTGCTTGTAAGAATATGCCCTGTGTTGCGGGATGCCCGGTAAAGATCCACATTCCTGCCTTTGTTGCCAAGGTGGCAGAGGGGGATTTTGAGGGTGCGTACAAGATCATTGCCGAAGCGTCCAGCCTTCCCGCCGTCTGTGGCAGAGTGTGTCCGCAGGAGACGCAGTGCGAGGGAAAGTGCGTAAGAGGCATCAAGGGCGAGCCTGTGGCCATCGGACGATTGGAGCGATTCGTGGCCGATTTCCATAACGCAAATGCTACGGGGGAGGTCGAGCGTCCTGTTTCCAACGGACATAAGGTTGCCGTGATCGGCTCGGGGCCGGCGGGGCTGACCTGTGCGGGTGACCTTGCCAAAAAGGGCTACGAGGTCACGGTTTTTGAGGCACTTCACGTGGCGGGCGGGGTGCTTGTCTACGGCATTCCCGAATTCCGTCTTCCCAAGGCGATCGTACAGAAGGAGATCGACGGTCTTCGCGCACTTGGTGTTAAGATCGAGCGAAATGCCGTGATCGGCAAGACCTATACGATTGACGAGCTGATGGAGGAAATGGGCTTTGAGGCCGTCTTTATCGGCACGGGCGCAGGACTTCCCAAGTTTATGGGCATTGAAGGAGAAAATTTGAACGGCGTATATTCGGCCAACGAATTTTTGACGCGAGTCAATCTGATGAAGGCCTACCGCGAGGATAGTGCTACACCTGTCCAACGAGCCCTCCGCGTTGCCGTGGTCGGCGGTGGAAACGTGGCAATGGACGCGGCAAGATGCGCGAAGCGCTTTGGGGCAGATGTTAGTATTATATACCGTCGCAGTATGGATGAGCTTCCCGCAAGACGCGAGGAAGTTGAGCATGCAATGGAGGAGGGAATCGTTTTCCGTCTTCTTACCAACCCCACGGCTGTTCTCGGTGACGAGAAGAGAAGCGTTACGGGCATTCGTTGTGTGGAAATGGAGCTTGGCGAGCCCGACGCGTCGGGACGTCGCAGACCCGTGGTGAAGGAGGGAAGCGAGTTTGAGCTTGAGGTTGACTGTGTTATCATGGCACTTGGTACCTCTCCCAATCCGCTGATCAAATCCACTACCAAGGGGCTGGAAACCGAGAAGTGGGGCGGCATTATTGCCGACGCGAACGGACTTACCTCGCGCGAGGGCGTTTACGCCGGTGGCGATGCCGTAACGGGTGCGGCCACGGTCATTCTCGCCATGGGCGCAGGTAAGACCGCCGCCGCCGCGATCGACGAATATGTGAGCAACAAATAAAAGGAAAAAAGGACGGAGTACCGTCCTTTTTTCTGTCTTTCTACGTCGATTTATCAAAAATCAACCAATGCGTTATTGCATTTTTTCTTTATATGTGATATAATAACGTCACAAAACAAAAAGGGAGTGACAGTTTGAAAAATTACAAAGCAAATATCAATTATTTCAAAAAATGGGAAGGACTCAAGAGCCTTGGCCTCGGAATGCTGATCGTAGGCTTTGGCAGTATTTGGTTGGCGAGATCCTTTTTGATGTATTTTGGCGGAATTTCGCTTCTTGCGGCAGGTGCGGTGCTATTTTTGATCGGCAATATCAACCGCTCCACCGAGGAGGAGATCCGCGCGGAGATCGCGCGGCGCTCGGAGGGCATCGACTTTCCCGAGGTGGAGAGCGAACGGCATTTTTACAAGCGCGTTCCCGAAAAGCAAGAGATCTTGGACTTTTCCGGCTTCTCCTTTTCCGAAGGACTTTGGTTTAAAAAGATGAAGAACGGGAGTATTTGCTCGTCCGAATATTTGGTGGCAAAAATGCTCCTTCTTACCGATGCGTTTTACGTTAAGAAAAGAAAGTTTTCGTTGATTTCGGATGAAAAAGAGGAGGAGACGCTTGAGATCCCCTTGGCCAAGGTGGAGGACGTGACGGTGCTTCGTGAGAGCAAGACTTTTTCCTGCGGCTCCAAAAGCTTTCCCGTAAAGCTTTGCCATTTGGTGATTACGTTTGAGGGCGGCAAAACGCTTTGCTTGCCTATGGCAGACGACGTATACGTTGATGAGCTTGCCGCGCGACTGAAAAAGGCTGTGATGGCTGAAAGGGGCGAATAAAAAAGAATCGGCAGAAGTATTGTTTTTCTGCCGATTTTATGTTATAATAAACGCAACTATCCCGAAAAAAAGGAGGAAATGACATGAAAAACGAATACAAGGTGACAAAAGAATTGATGATGTCTTGGGCAAAGGAATACCATTTGCACGGCAAAGTTCAGATTTTTAATTTTATTTTGTATTGTCTCTTGTTGGTTTGCGGCTTAGCTATGTTGCTTCTTAACCTTGTTATCGGAGAATGGATTTATTATTACTTAGCAGGACTATTTTTGTTTGTTTCTATATTTCAGTTGTTTTTCTCGCGCTTTGTTGTTTGGAAAAACCGGTATAAAATGTTCTCCAAAACCTACGGTGTGACCGAATGGATGCGCACGACCGAGTTTACGGACGCGGCGATCATCCTTACCGATCATACTACTGTGAATCAAGTGCGTTATGAAAACATTGAACAGATCAAAGAGAAGGGCAACTGTGTGATGATATATCTCAATCATAATATGGCCCTCCGAATCTATAAAGATGCCTTTGTAGAGGGCACGTGGGAAGCGTGCATAGAAAAGATCGAGGCTATGCGAAACTAATAAAAGAACCCCGACAGACGAAAATGTCTGTCGGGAATTTTTGTTTATGAAGATATTTTTTATGCCTGATAGTCAAAGCGGTGCCCGAGGATCGTCGGGGCAAGCTTTCCGCCCGACATTTCGCAGATGCGGGCGAGTATGGATTCGGCAACCTCGTCCTTGACGGCAAATTTCAGCGTAACGTTGTCGGCATATACCGTGTCGTCAAGGATCGCGCCGAAGCGGGGAAGCTCGGCGGCAAGCTTTTGGTGGTCGGCGTAGGAGCAGGTGAGCGAGATCTCGGTGTAGCTTTCGTACGTAACGATTTCCGCCGCATCGAGAGCCATTTTGGCAGCGGCGGCGTACGCGCGCACAAGCCCGCCTGCGCCGAGCAGGATGCCGCCAAAATAGCGTGTGACCACCACGGTGGCATCGTCCACACCCGACTTGCGAATGACGTCAAGTACGGGCATGCCTGCCGTGCCTTGCGGCTCGCCGTCGTCCGAATAGCGCGCCAAAATGCCGTGCTTCATGCTATAGCCGAACACGTTGTGCGTGGCGTCCTTGTGCTTTTGCTTGATTTTTGTTACGAAGGCAAGCGCCTCCTCCTCGGTTCTCGTGGGCTTTGCGTAGCCAATGAAAAGGGAGCGCTTTTCTTCGAATTCTGCACTTGCCTCTTTGGCAAGCGTAGTATAAAGTTCTTCAGCCATAACTCAATACTCCTCGACTTTAGGGGGACAGACGTCGTATTTTTTCATCATACCGCGCGCTTTGGCATCCACGATTGCAGTCACGGTTACGGCGCTGTCGCCGTATTCTATGCTCTCCACCGTGGCATTCTTATAAAGAGTATTCAGAGCACCCTGCTCGGCGTTGGGAATGACGAATACCGCGCGCGTTTTGCTTTCGTGCAGGATCTCGTCGATAAGGGTCACGAGTGCCTCCACGCCCTCGCCCTCCTTGGCCGAGAGCATGACGTGACGCTCGCTTTCGGTGTTGATGACCGAGGAGACGGGGGCGGCCACGCCCTTGTCGCATTTGTTAAAGACGTAGATGGTGGGCTTATCCGAGGCACCAAGCTCGCCGAGGATCTCACGCGTGACGTGAAGCTGGGCGGGGTATTCCTCGTCCGAAACGTCGGAAAGCACGATCAGAATATCGGCGTATACTGCCTCGTCAAGCGTTGACTTGAAGGCCTTGACCAGATGGTGCGGAAGCTTGCGGATAAAGCCGACCGTGTCGGTTAAAAGCACGCTCTCGCCCGAGGGAAGCGTATATTTGCGCGTGGTCGGGTCAAGCGTGGCAAAGAGCTTGTCCTCAGCCAGAATGCCTGCGTCGGTGAGGCGGTTGAGAAGCGTGGATTTGCCCGCGTTGGTATACCCCACGATTGCCACCTTTGGAATGCCGCTTCTGTCGCGTGAGGCGCGCATGGTCATGCGGTTTTTCTCCAGCTCGCGAAGCTCCTCCTCAAGTGCGGTGATGCGGCGCTTCATGTGTCGCTTGTCGCTCTCCAGCTTGGATTCGCCGGGGCCTCGTGTACCGATACCACCGCCCAAACGCGAAAGCTCGTTCCCCTTGCCGATCAGACGGGGCGCGGTGTATTTGAGCTGCGCCAGCTCGACCTGAAGCTTTCCTTCGCCCGTGGTTGCGTGCAGGGCAAAGATGTCAAGGATCAGCATGGAGCGGTCGATCACACTCACGTTCTCTAACTCGTCCTCAAGGTTTCGGATCTGCGAGGGGGAGAGGTCGCCGTCAAAGATGACGAGATCGATCTCGTTGCTCTCGCAAATCTCCTTGAGCTCCTTCACCTTGCCGCTTCCGATAACGGTGCGCACGTCGGGGGTGTCCTTGGTCTGTATCAGCCGTGCGAAGACCTCGCCGCCTGCGGTATCCAGCAGACGGGCCAGCTCGTCAAGGCTCTTTTCGGTTTCTGCCATGTCGGCGTTGTCGCGGCAAAGGGCCACAAGCACCGCACGACTGTTTTTGATTTCTTGATTTTCCAAATTCTACGTTTCCTTTCTAACCTTACGGCTAAACAATAAGGGCAAGTTATGTATGCACACAACTCGCCCGATTGCTTTGAATTTGAAATTGCAAAAGAGGAAAGCTTACTTGGAGGAAGCTTCCAGTCTCTTCTTGAACTTATCAACTCTACCGCCTGCATCAACGAATTTCTGCTTACCGGTAAAGAAGGGATGACACTTCGAGCAAATTTCAACTCTCATTTCTCCGCCATTGGTGGACTTGGTCGTAACGGTCTCGCCGCAAGCACACTTGATGGTCACTTCTTCGTAATTCGGATGGATTCCGGACTTCATTTATTTAACACCTCACTTTACAAGTATTCGCAATGGACTATATTATATCACAGGTTTTTTCAAAATGCAAGAGATTTTACAAAAAAAAAATAAATTTTTTTCAAAAATTACAGCTTGCCGTCGATTTCTCGGCGCAAATGTGCGATTATTTTCTTTTCCAAGCGGGAAATATAGGACTGTGAAATGCCGAGACGGTCGGCTACTTCCTTTTGTGTCAGCTCTTCGCTACCGTCAAGGCCGAAGCGAAGAGAGACGATCTCGCGCTCGCGTGGGGCAAGCGTTGCCACGGCCTGTCGTAGTATCGCACGCTCCTCGTTTTGTTCGATTTCGTAGAGAATATTATCCTCATCATTGCCAAGCACGTCCGACAGAAGAAGCTCGTTGCCGTCCCAATCGACATTTAGGGGCTCGTCGATGGAGATCTCGCTTTTCAGGTTGCCGTTTTTGCGTATGTACATGAGGATCTCATTTTCGATGCAACGCGAGGCGTAGGTGGCCAGCTTGATGTTTTTGTCGGGGCGGAAGGTGGCGATCGCCTTCGAGAGCCCGATGGTACCGATGGAGACGAGATCCTCGATGCCGATCCCCGTATTTTCGAAGCGCTTGGCAATATAGACCACGAGGCGAAGATTGTGCTCGATGAGTCGCTTTTTGGCGGCCTCGTCAAGCTCACCCTCCAGAAGCGCACTCTCCTCCTCGCGCGCAAGGGGTGGGGGGAGAACGTCGGGGCCGTTGACGTAATAGATGCCGCGACGGTGGAGGCACTTGGCGAAAAAAATGCGTATTTTCCAAAGCAGACGATGCATGGTTTTTCCTTCTTTCCTCATATTATAAATTGATGTATTTAAGGACAATGCGGTGCGCTATAGCCGAAGAGAGTCGAGCTCGTACGCCCTGCGGCGAGGAATTTTCGCGTCTTTTGCCGTAGCTCGTCTTGCAAGGAGTTACCTTGCTTCCACTCACTTCGACAAAATCTATCAAAAATTCCTCGGCCGAAAGGGTGTTTCGCAGTTTTCATCGAGCAAATATCATGCAGAGGCGAAGAAAAAATACGATGCCATATAAGATATTGCGAGTGTTTTTTCGGATGTATATGCAGATATTTGCCGATGAAAACCGTATGAGTTCGACTCTCTTCGGCTATACGACAAGCTCAGGAGGGACGAGGGCTTTACAGTCGTGTGGCGCACCGCCAAGCTCGGCAAAGCCGACGAGGGCGTCTACCTTGTGAGCTTCTTTCTCACTTTTTATAAGTATCGTATCGGGCTTGAGTGCAAGTAGAATGCTTTCGGCGTTTGCACTTTGCAGCGGGATGACACGGATGCGGCTCCGTAAGGATGGCGGAATGTCATCCGGGTGAGCTTCTTCCCGAAAAAGATGCGCGTCGATATTGGCGGGCAAAAGAAGGGGAAGAAGGCTTTTATCCAGCAGAAGCACGCGCCGGCCGTCGAGGGGGTCCGAAAGCAGATTGCCGCTATCGCAAAAAGCAAGGCACGTGACGTGCCGTCGCCCAAGCCAAACCTCAAGGCGAAGCGTGCGGATCTGTGCACGTCTGCGTAGAAATCTTCCGCCAAAGAGGGCGGCCAGCACCGAAAGAACGCCTACGGGAATCAGTACCCAAAGCGGAATGTCCGCACTTTCCTCCAAGTCGGCAAGCGGAGGCGAGAGACGGTTGAGAAGCGAAAAGATCGCAGTCATCATGCCGCCAAGCAGGATGGAAGACAGAAAATACGCGGCCGTGAGGATGGGAAGCGTGCGCCACGAATCGCCGCGCGCGGCAAAGGCAATCAGACAGATGGCGATGCCGCAAAGAAGATCGAGAAGCATCCCCATAGGTCCGTCGGGCAAGAAAAGTGCCGCGACCGAATAAACGCCTCCAAGAGCCGATGCCAGTGTGAAGCGGAAGGGAGAAAGCGGCCGTGACAAAAGCTTTGCAACGAGAAAAAGGCAGAGAAAATCCATGCTGAAATTGATGAGAAAAAACAGGTCGCCGTAAACGGTTTGTTCCACTTCCTCGCCTCCTTTGTAATTTTCTCGTTTTTATCATAGCAAAAAGAAATTGTAAAAAATGTCACAATATAGCCGTAATAAAAAATTAAAAAAGATGAGATTTTTTTTGTAAAAAAAGAGTGTTTTCTCTTTTTTTTGAGTATTTTATTTATATAAAGCAATATTTATATGGAGAAAAGTTTTGGAGGTGTCGTATGTCAAATATTTGTCATTTGTTTTTGGAGCGCGAGCGCGAAACGCTCTCTCCCTATGCTTTTTTGACCGAAAACACCAAGGGCCGCGATTTTCCGCACACGCCCTGCGATAACCGCACCGAGTTCCAGCGCGATCGCGATCGCATCATTCATTCGGAGTCCTTCCGATGCTTGATGGGAAAAACGCAGGTTTTTTTGGCGCCGAACGACGCGCATTATCGAACCCGTCTCACGCACACGCTTGAGGTTTCGCAGATCGCGCGCATCATCTGCCGCGCCCTTCGTCTCAATGAAGATCTTTGCGAGGCGATCGCGCTTGGCCACGACCTTGGACATACTCCCTTCGGTCACGCGGGGGAGGAGGCCATGCAAAAGTGCTATTCCTCCGACTTTACACATTATAAGCAGAGCCTTCGCGTCGTGGAAAAGCTGGAGCGCAACGGCAAGGGACTTAATTTGACGTGGGAGGTGCGTGACGGAATCGTGAATCATACGGGCAAGTGCCGCGCGTCTACACTTGAGGGCTTGATCGTCAAATACGCCGATCGCATCGCCTACATAAACCACGACATTGACGACGCCTTCCGTGCGGGGATTCTGAAACAAGAAGATATTCCGGCCGAGATCCGACATACGCTTGGTGACCGACATAGCAAACGGATCAATACCATGGTGACCTCGGTGATCCGTTACAGTACAGACAAAAACGAAATTGGCATGGACGCTGAGATTCAAGAGGCAACCGACAATCTTAGGCAGTTTATGTTTGAGGCGGTCTACTCCAATCCGATCGCCAAGGGAGAGGAGCGCAAATCCAAGGAAATTTTGATGCGTCTTTTCGATTATTACGTACAGAAGCCCGAAAAAATGCCGCCCATGTATTTTAAGCATACTCTGGAGGAGCCGATCGAGCGTTGCGTTTGCGACTATATTTCCTCCATGACCGACCGGTATGCGATCGAATGCTATAAGGAATTGTTTATTCCGGAGGTTTGGAGGGGCTGATGGCGATTCCAAGAGAAGTCATAGAGGAGATCCTATATCGGACGGATATTGAGGAACTGGTCGGCTCCTACGTTACGCTGAAGCGTGCAGGCTCCAATTTGACGGGGCTTTGCCCCTTTCACAGTGAAAAAACACCCTCGTTTAGCGTTTCGCCTGCCAAAAAGTTTTTTTACTGCTTTGGCTGCGGCGCAGGCGGGGATGCCATCACCTTCGTGATGAAGGCGGAAAATCTCGATTATCCGCAAGCGGTAGCGTTTCTTGCTAAGCGCGCGGGCATCAAGATCCCCGAAAACGGAAGACGCGAGGATGGCATGTCGCGCGAGCGCGTGTTTGCCATGAATCTCGAAGCGGCGAAATTTTTCCGAAAATGCCTTTTTGACCCAAAGTACGGGCAGGAGGGTATGGAATATCTGCGCGGCGCGCGCCGTCTCTCGACCGACGTGATCCGACGCTTCGGGCTTGGATTTTCTCCGAATACCTTTGGGATGCTGACCGACCATATGCACAAGTGCGGCTATCGCGACGAGGAGCTGATTGCAGGCTTCCTTTGTGGCAAAAGTCAGAAAACGGGGCGGTCTTACGACTATTTCCGAAATCGCGTGATGTTTCCCATCATTGATGTGTCGGGTAACGTGATCGCCTTCGGCGGACGCGTGATGGACGATTCGAAGCCGAAATATTTGAACTCGTCGGACACACCCGGCTTTAAGAAAAGCAAAAATCTGTTTGCCTTGAATTACGCAAAGAACAACTGCGCCGAGCAGATGATTCTTTGCGAGGGCTATATGGACGTGATTGCCATGCACGCCGCTGGCTTTGAAAACGCGGTGGCAACGCTTGGTACGTCGCTCACCTCCGAGCAGGCGCGGCTGATGACGAAATATACCAAGAAGGTCATCATTTCGTACGACTCGGACGAGGCAGGGCAACGGGCAGCCGACCGTGCCATTCGCCTTCTGGGTGAGGTGGGGCTTGATGTTCGCATACTGCGGCTGACAGGTGCCAAGGATCCCGACGAATATATCAAGCTGTACGGTGCGGACAGGCTTCGCGCCTTACTTGGCCAAAGCAAGACGTGGTTTGACTTTAAGTGGAACGCCATTGCTTCGAAATATAATTTAGAAACGCCGTCCGATCGCATCAAGGCCTCCGAGGAGGCTTGCGCGATCATTGCGGGTGTTGGCTCGTCGATCGAGCGGGAGGTTTATATTTCCCAGATCGCTACGCCGCTTGGACTTCCCGGCGACGTGATCAAGAGCAACGTTGAGCGTGAGATCGGCAAGCGAAGAGCCGAAGCCAAGCGAAAAGAAGGGCAGGACGCCAAGCTTTCCATTCGAAACTACGGCGACCGAACCAATCCCGACGCGGCCAAAAACATTGCCGCAAATGCCGCCGAGGAGGCGATTCTCGGTATGCTCCTTCTTTACGAGGAGCACAGGAGTGCGGTGCTCAGCGGTAAGGTGGCACTTTCGGAAGAGGATTTCTGTACCTCTTTGGGTAAACGGATCTTTGAGGCGCTTATGCGGCTTCAGGTCTCCGAAGGAGGTTTTCTCTTTTCCTTGCTCGGTGAGGACTTTACACCCGACGAAATGGGACGCATGCAAAAATATATGCAGACGCGTGCACAGCTTACCGAAAACGGCCCCGAGGTGCTTGCGCGAAGCGTGGAAGCGCTCAAGCGAGCGTCGCAAAAGGCGGCCGAGAGTGCGGGAAATATCAGCGATCTGATACAAAAAAAACGAAATCAATCCAAACAAAAGGATTAAAAGCATAAGGAGAACAAAATGGACAACAATATCGGTGAAAAGAAGATCGACGTTGAAGAACTCATACAGAAGGGAAAAAGCGGCGCGCTCTCCAGCAACGACATTGATCTTGCGATTGAGGAAATGGACTATGATATGGATAGCCTCAATAAGCTGTATGAGACGCTTGAGGACAACGGCATTCCGCTTCCCGGCGACGTGGACACGAGCGACATCGACGAGATCGAGAGCGAGGTCGAGCGCTTTGGCAAGGGCGAAAGCATGGAGAAGATCCTGGAGCAAGAGGGTCTTGCCATTGACGACCCCGTTCGTATGTATCTCAAGGAGATCGGTAAAGTACCGCTTCTTAGCCCCGAGCGCGAGAAGGAGCTTGCTGAGATCATGGCACATTCCGAGAATGATGCTGAGCGTGAGAACGCGAAGAACGAGCTCGTGGAGGCCAATCTGCGTCTCGTGGTAAGTATTGCCAAGCGATATGTTGGTAAGGGAATGTTTTTCCTTGACCTTATTCAAGAGGGAAATCTGGGCCTTATGAAAGCGGTCGATAAATTCGACTACGGCAAGGGCTTTAAGTTCTCCACCTACGCTACGTGGTGGATCCGTCAGGCCATCACGCGTGCGATCGCCGATCAGGCGCGTACCATCCGAATTCCCGTTCATATGGTCGAGACCATTCACAAGGTATCGCGCTATTCACGCCAAATGCTTCAGGAGCTTGGCAGGGAAGCTACGGCCGACGAGATCGGCGAGAAAATGGGTATGACCTCCGAAAAGGTGCGCGAGATCATGAAGATCGCGCAGGACCCCGTTTCGCTGGAGACGCCGATCGGTGAGGAGGAGGATAGCCATCTTGGTGACTTTATTCCCGACGAGGATGCCCCCGATCCTTCGGAGGTTGCTTCGGCCACCATTCTCCGCGAGGTGATCGAGCGTGAGCTCAACACGCTGACGCCCCGTGAGGCACATGTTATCAAGCTTCGCTTCGGTCTTTACGATGGCAGAACGCGTACGCTGGAGGAGGTCGGCAAGGAATTTGATATTACGCGTGAGCGTATCCGTCAGATCGAGGCAAAGGCACTTCGTAAGCTTCGTCACCCAAGTCGTGCCAGACATTTGAAGGGCTTTTTGGATTGATTTTTTGTAAAATCACCCCAAAACGAGAGTATGGATTTCGACAAAGTGCTGATTTTTTTGTGAGATACAACAAAAAATAAGTTTTTCCATTGGTCAAGATGTATGCTTTTGGAAGGGAGAAAGGCCGATTTTCGTTTTAAAAAAGGAACGGCGAGCGTTATGTCACAAAAAATTCACTTGACATAAGGCAAGATTTGGAGTAAAATATCGTTATATTTAATGATTTAATAATGGGAGATCCGTGGAGCTTTTCCAAGGGAGGACTCTCCCATCACCGTAGAAATGGAGAATGGATTCATGAACAAAAAACTGATTGCTTTTGCATTGTGTGTTCTTGCTTTGTTTAGCGTTCTTTTGACGTCGTGCGGCAAGAGTGAGGACGGAGAAGCCGAGAATTCCAAGGTAACCTTGACGATGTTGGTCGTTTCGGACGCTCAAGTTTATTATACCGATGCAGAACTTGCTGCCATGAGTGCAGAGGAGAGAGCGCGCGTGGAGGAGACCCGTGCACAGTACGATGCCGTTACCGAGCAGATCAATAAGGTGACGAAGGCAAAGTATAATACGGCGCTTGAGATCTTCTATTATACAGAAGAGCAGTATTACGAGGCCGTTGAGACCAAGATGCTTAACACCGAGGATAAGATGGATGCAAAGAATACGGCAACCAAGGCGTACAAGGCTCTTGCGAGAGAGCAGAAGAAGCTGGGTGTTACCGATGAGGTTGAGCTTTATCATTTGTTTGGCGAAAAATATCCGGAGCTTTTGTCTTACATAGCAATTCCTGCTGCTTTGGTTGATAAGTCCGAAGAGGAAGCTTTGGATGAGGACGCATATCCCGAGGTGGATGTCGATCAGGTAGATATCCTGTTTGTCGGTAGCTACGACAAATATATGGAGTACATTGATGCGGGTTGGCTTTCCAAGCTGAACGATCAGCTTAACAGTACGGCAAAGAAGTTGACCTCTTATGTTTATCCTGCATTCTTGGAGGCGGTAAAGGTTAAGAAGAACTACTACGCCGTTCCCAACAATACCGTTATCGGTCAGTACACCTCTCTGCTTGTAAACAAAGCAATGTGCGACAAGTACTCCGATCCCGCGCAAATCACCTCCTTGGCAACCGCGCTTGATCTCATTGAGACGGTCGCAAAATACGAGAAGGATTACGATCCCGTTTGGTGCAATAGCTACGACGGTGTTACTAACGTGCATTATTGGTCGGTGGATTATACCGAGACGGAAGAAAACGGAAGAATCACCCGTGAGTTTTTCATTGATCCCACGAAGTTCAGCGTGCTTGGCGCAATGTACAGAGCGAACTATACTTCGTTGACTTCCGACCCGCAGATCTTCTCCTTTGGTAACCTTATGGATGATTCGGTTTATATCGAACAGTTGGTGGCTCTTAAGACCATCGAGTTTGAAGGATATCGTGGCGCGGAGAACTCGGAGAAGCCCTTTGCAGTAGGCGTTATCAAGGGATCGGGCGAGGAGATTGCAAAGTACGAGGATGAGTACTATAACATCATTCTTGAGTATCCCGTTGCAACCGAAAACGATTTGTTTGGCAGTATGTTTGCTGTAGGAAACTATACAAGCAACCTTACGCGTGCAATGGAAATTCTCACGTATCTCAATACGGATTCCGATTTCCGCAATTTGTTCCAGTATGGACTTAAAGATATCAACTACGAGTTGACCGAGGACGGTCGTGCTACGAGAGTTGAAGGAAATCTTTATCAGATGGATGTTTATAAGACGGGAAATATTTTTGTGGCTTATCCGGATGCTGACAAGGGAATGACTCACCAGACGCTTGAAAATGCAAAGAAGCAGGATCTTGAGGTGGTTTTCAATCCAGCAATGGGCTTTGCCATTGTACCCGAGGATTTCCCGGACCGCGCGAACATTAAGACGGTTCTCAAGGCCTCTGAGGAATTTTTGGCCAAAATAGAGGCTTGCGAGTCGGTTGATGAGCTGAGAGCGGTAATTGCGGATTGCAATGCCGAGATCCAGGGCGGTATTTATAAGGAGGCTATTCGCCAGAAGGCTATGTATAGCACCATGGTTGGTGACCAAGACTTCTCGGCCTACGCACTTTATATGAAGTGGGCGAAGGCAATGGGTTATCTTGAAGAACAATAATAAAAGTACGTCGGGCTGTTGCGTTCTTTTGGCAACAGCCCGATTTTTAGGGGGGAGATTTTGAAGTATACACATTTGATTTGGGACTTCAACGGAACAGTTTTGGATGACGTGGCGATCGGTGTGGAATCGGCCAACGCCTTGCTTACAAGGTGCGGGCTTTCGCTTATTCCGTCGGTCTCTTATTATCGTTCGATCTTCGGGTTTCCGATTTGTGAATATTACGCACGTCTTGGCGTTGATTTTAAAAAGTTCTCCTTTGAGGAGCTGGCACCGATATGGGTAAGCGAGTACCTTTCGCGTGCGGACAGGGCGGGGCTTAACGACGGAGTGCTACAAACGATGGAGGCGGTGCGGTCACTCGGTCTTCGCCAGATCCTTCTTTCAGCAACCGAGATCGATATGTTGAGGGGACAGCTTGATCTGCTTGGTATCGCGGGGGGCTTTGATGGCGTTTTTGGTTTGGATAACATCCATGCGGTCAGCAAAGAAAATTTGGCGATGCTTTGGTGTGAGCAGAACCCCGCGGCGAGACCTTTGTTTTTGGGCGATACCGATCATGACTGTGCGGTTGCGAAAGCCACGGGCAATGACTGCGTCTTGTTTTCGGGCGGCCATCAATCGAAGGAGCATTTGATGACGCTCGGCTGTCCCGTAATTGATAAAATTGCCGATCTTTTGTCTTATATCGTTTAAAAAATATTAACGGCGGAAAACTCTTCCAGAAGCCTCAATTCCTCGAAAGCAAAACGGAGAAGCTCTGCCGTTTTTTCATATTCCTCTTGATTCCCGTATCTTTTATATATAAGAAGAGAAGTGATGAGATCGCTCACGGTGTCAATCTTCTTGTGGGCCACGGAGGCTTGAATATAGATTTTTTCCTTCTCCCATTGAGTGCGAAGCGCCTGTAGCTTGGTGTTGCTTTCGGTTTCGTTTTCGGAGTTGGCATACTGTAGGGTTACGGCGAGCTCGTCAACGACTCGGTTGATATAAGCGGAGTTCCCGAGAATGACGGCGAGCATGAGAAGAAAAAGGACGGATACGGCGGCCAAAGATTTCACGAAAGTATCACTCCTTTTTGATAACGGTTACTTTTTCTGAGTCATCCAGTGTCATGAGAAAAACCTCTTTTGTGGTTGTTTTTCGCTTTTTGAGCGTATCCAGAACCCACGCTTCGCTTTTTTTGGTGCAAAGCAGACCATGACGGTTGATTCTGCCGTCGGAGATCAAAACGTGGCAGATGCCATGCTCCTTTGGTGAAAGTCCAAGCTCCTCGCTGGTCGGTTGCGCATAAAGACGCTTGGGGAAAACGGTCATTTTGCCGTTTTGCTCAATGATGGCGTATTCTACCTCGCTTATGTCGCTGACATTTTTTTGCCGTAGTTCACTGAGCAGCTCGTCAATGGAGATTCGGTTTTTCATCATTTCTTTGCGGTCGACAACGCCTTGGCGGATGAGAACTGCGGGATGTGTGGAAAGGATGTTTTTGAAAAAGGGAACCTTTGTTAAAAGCACGGACATGACGACCTCAAAGGTGGTGATGGCAACGATGGGGATGATGGCGTAGGCGAGAGGAATGGATTGATCGGTGATGGGAAGGGACGCAATGTCGGAAAGCAAAAGCGTGCTGACCAGCTCGGATATCTCAAGCTCGCCTAACTGCCGCTTTCCCATGATACGCATGATGGTCAGAAGAAAAATGTATATGATGATTGTTCGGATGAGTATGGTCGTCATTTTGAGCCCCTTTTTTCTTCATTTTATTAGTAGTATGCTTTAAATTTCTTTGTTTCATGCGAGAAGCGGCAGCTTGCTGAATTTTGATAAAAAAGCGCAACTTTTTTCAAAAACCCCCTTGACAAGAGGTGATAAAAGTAGTATAATGTCGAAGTCGCTTCGAGCGAGGTTGAGGGCAATGAAAAAGAAGAAAAAAGTTGAAAAAATTTCAAAAAACCCCTTGACAAGCGTTTATGAAAGTGATATAATAGTCAGGCTCACCGCGAGAGCGGTGGTTGAAACGGTCATTGAAAATTGAACAACAAAGAGGAAAGTACAAGCATAAAAGTATGTGCGTA
>SVRO01000026.1 GCA_015064795.1 Oscillospiraceae bacterium
CTGCCCTTGGAACCCGCAAGCCTTTAAAAAGGCTTGACCGAAACTTTTCCTGCATGGGCGCGCACAAACTTCACGTCATTTTGAGCCGCGTACAGCACACGCGCAGAAAAGAGAGCGAGCTCTCTTTATCTGTCGCGTGGCTCGCGGCGTATACGTTCTTCGCACAAGGTGCGAAGAACCAAAATGACTCGGAGCCCCCTTACAATAAAGTTTTTGCAGACTTTGTCGTAAAAAATTCCAGAAAAGTTTTTGAGGGTTCTTAGGGGACTTTTTTCAAAAAGTCCCCTAAGCGTTCCCCTCCGATAAACATCAATTTGTCGGTGGATAAAAAAATACCGATGCTTTCACACATCGGTATTCTCTTTGCCGAGGGGGTGGAGTTAAACGAGTTGTTCCTCGGCCTGGGGGATCGCTTCAAGCGCGGCTTCCTCGCGTGCGCGGGTTTCCAGCAGGGCAAGCTCGGCCTCGTAGGCCTCGATCACTGCCTCTTCCAGCATACTGCGGAACTGTGCGTTGATCGGGTGTACGATATCCCTGTAGGTATCGTCGGGGTTTTTGCGGCTGGGCATCACGATGAAGAATTTGTCACGGGCGTTGATTACCTTGATGTCGTGAACGGCCAACTGGCCGTCGAAGGTGACCGATACGATGGCTTTCATGGGTCCGTCGTCAAAGGTCTTTCGGATTTTGATGTCGGTAATTTTCATGTTCCGTCTCCTTGAGGAAAAAATTTGTTGTCATTTTTTCTACTATCAGTATATAATGATTTTGTGACAAGTATTCAAACAACAATTGATATTTTTGTTAATTTATGTGCAATTTTTCTCCTTTTTTGTCTGGAAAAGGCGGGGGATAGAGAAAAATCGGATCCAAAAGAAAGGGCGTGAGAGCGGTGGCAACCGAAAATACACATTTTGGCGCGGCGCGCATTCGAGAAATGACGGCGCACTGTCGCAGTTTTTTCTTTATTGGCGTGGGCGGGGTGAATATGTCCTCGCTGGCGCTTATCACCAAGCGGCGCGGCTATCGCGTGGGCGGCTCGGATCGCACCGAGAGTGCGGTCACGCGGCGATTGGCATGCGAGGGGATCGAGGTCTTTTATTCGCATGAGGCGGCGCACATTGACACCTATGATGCGGTGGTCTATACGGTAGCCATCTCGCCCGACAACCCCGAATACGTAAGGGCGAAGGAACGGGGCATTCCCCTCATTTCGCGAGCTGACTATCTTGGGTATTTGATGACCGACTATAAAAATCGCGTGGGGCTCTCGGGTATGCACGGCAAAAGCACCACGACCTCGATGTGCGCCGAGGTCTTTATGCGCGCAGACACCGATCCCACGGTGCTCTCGGGCGCGGCCATGCGCTCGATGGGAGGTGCGTACCGCATCGGCGGCACGGAGCATTTCATCTTTGAGGCCTGTGAGTATATGGACTCCTTTTTGGATTTTTATCCGAGCATTGCGGTCTTGCTCAATATCGAGATGGACCACGTGGACTATTTTAAGAGCATGGCGCATATTGAGCGCTCCTTCCGCGCGTTTGCCGAAAAGACGGGTAAGGATGGCTTCGTCGTTGCCAACGGCGACGACGCGCATATAAGATCGGCGCTTGCGGGTTATGCGGGGCGCGTGATTTGGTTCTCGGGGACGGATGCCAACGCCGATTTTTACGCGACGGACGTGGAGACCGTGAACGGCTGTCCGCATTTTGACATTGTGGCCTTTGGAAAGCCCTTCTGTCGCGTAAGCCTGAAGGTGACGGGGCAACATAATATTTACAACGCGCTGGCAACGGCCGCAGCGGCCCATCTGTGCGGCGTGGACGGCGAAGACGTGGCGCGCGGGCTTGCGTCCTTTTCGGGCGCGCAGCGGCGCATGGAATACAAGGGCAACTTTCAGGGAGCTGCGGTCTACGACGACTACGGCCACCATCCCACCGAGGTCAAGACCACGCTTGAGGGCGCGGCGGCCATGGGGCATCGGCGCACGGTCTGCGTGTTTCAGTCGCACACCTACTCGCGCACGGTGGGGCTTTTTGAGGAGTTTTGCGGCGCGTTCGGTGCGGCGGACGAGGTGATCCTTGCCGACATTTACGCGGCACGCGAGATCGACACGGGCGAGGTCAGCGGCAAAAAGCTGGCCGAGGCTCTTCCGAACGGCAAGTATGTTGGCGACATGGACGCCATCGTTGCGTATCTTCGTCAAACGCTCGCGGAGGGCGACCTGCTTATCGTGATGGGCGCGGGCGACATCTATAAAATTTTTGAAAAAATGGGACTTGAGGAATAATGGGATATACAAAGGGCTATGGAGCCATTGCGGAAATTTACGATAAGCTGAACGCCGAGATCGACTATAGCGCGTGGGCGGATTTCGTGGAGAAGAATTTTGACCGCTATCTTGCGGTGCGCCCGACGCTGCTTTGCGATCTTGCGTGCGGAACCGGAAGCATGACGGTGGCGCTTGCGGCGCGTGGCTATGACATGATCGGCGTGGACGGAAGCGAGGAGATGCTTTCGGTGGCGTACGAGCGTTCGGAAGGAAAAAACATTCTCTATCTTTTGCAGGATATGCGCCGTTTCGAGCTTTACGGAACGGTGGGGGCGGTCACGTGCTGTCTTGACAGTCTCAATTATTTGACCGAGGACGGCGACCTTGCGGAGTGCTTTGCCACGGTGCATAATTATCTCGAGCCCGACGGTCTCTTTCTTTTCGATATTAATACCCCCTATAAGTTTGAGAAGGTCTATGGGAATAACTCCTATATCTTGGAGGACGAGGGAAGCTTTTGCGGCTGGCAGAACGAGTACGACGAAAAATCGCAGCTTTGTCGCTTTTACCTTTCGGTCTTCCGTGAGGATGAGGACGGCCGTTATTTCCGCGAGGACGAGGAGCAGTGCGAGCGTTGCTACTCGATGGAGGAGATCCGTGCTGCACTTGCAGAGAGCGGCTTTGAGTTTTTATCGGTGAGTGCGGATTATAACTTCTCGGAGGTCGGTGACACGACGGAGCGTTGGTATTTTGCCGCGCGGTGCAAGAAGGGCATCTACACGCACAAGGATAGAAAGGCACAGGTGCGTTCTTATCTTGGCAAAACGGTGGAGATCGGGATCGACCGTCCCGTAGGCTATGTGCATCACAAGGGCGAGAAGACGCTTGTCTATCCCATCAACTACGGCTTTATTCCGAACGTGCTCGGAGGCGACGGTGAGGAGCTGGACGTTTATCTTCTCGGCGTAAGCGAGCCTGTAGAGCGAGCCGAGTGCCGAATCATCGGCATTGTGCATCGCGAAAACGACGTGGAGGATAAGCTGATCGCCGCGCCGATCGGTATGCGTTTTACGGTCGAGGAGATGCGCGAAGCAATCGATTTTCAGGAAAAATATTATCACACGCGCATCGAGGCGCTTGATGCATGACGCGGCAAAGAAAGGAACACGGCATCCCGCCCGTGTACGATGAAAATTCGAAAATCTTAATTCTCGGCTCCTTTCCGTCGGTGGCGTCGCGTGCGGAGGGCTTCTTTTACGGACATCCGCGCAACCGCTTTTGGCGCGTGCTTGCGGCGGTGTTTGACGAGAGGGTGCCGACGACGGTCGGGGAGAAAAAGAGTCTTTTGCTTCGAAACAAGGTGGCACTTTTCGATGTGCTTGCCGCGTGCGAGATCGAGGGCTCGTCGGACAGCTCGATCATGGGGGCGATTCCCAACGATCTTACGCCCATTTTGGTGGGGAGCCAAATTGCGAGAATTTTTGTGAACGGAAAAACGGCCGAAAGGCTATATGATAAATATTTGAAGGAAAAAACAGGCCTGTCTGCGACGGTCTTACCCTCGACAAGTCCTGCCAATGCGGCATGGAGCGAGGAGAGGCTGGTGGCGGCTTGGCAAGAGATCAAAAGGAGATAATTATGGGAAAATCTACGATACTCCGCGCAATGACTGCGGACGGCAGTGCGCGTATTCACGTCATCAATTCCACTGAGATCGTAAAGGAGGCGGTACGCCTTCACGGCACGTCGCCTACGGCGACGGCGGCACTCGGCAGACTTCTGACCGCCGTTTCGGTCATGGGAAGCATGCTCGGTGAGGCGGGCGACAATATCACGGTGTCCGTAAAGGGCGACGGTGAGGCAGGCGGCATTCTTGCCGCGGCCGATTATCTGGGCAACGTGAGGGGCTATATTCAGAATCCGCACGTGGATCTTCCCTTAAAGCCCAACGGAAAGCTTGACGTTGGCGGTGCGGTGGGCAAGGGCATGCTTACGGTGGTGCGTGATGCAGGCGGTGAGGAGCCCTACAATGGCTCTATCCAGCTTGTGAGCGGCGAGATCGCCGAGGACATTGCTTCCTATTACGCCATCAGCGAGCAGGTGCCTACGGTCTGTGCGCTTGGCGTTTTGGTTGGTACCGACTGTATGCCCATTGGCGCGGGTGGTGTGATCATTCAGCTTTTGCCCTTTGCCGACAATGAAACGGTCGACCTCATTGAGCGCAACACCGCATACCTCGGCAATCTTTCAAAGATGTTTGCCGACGGCGTGAGCAACGAGGAGATCATGGCGACGGCGATGAAGGACATCCCGTTTGATATTTTCGATGAGCTTGACGTGGAATACCGCTGTACCTGTAGTGAAAAGCGGATCGCGGATATGTTCCATTCGCTTGGCAAGGCCAAGATCGAGGAGATGCTTTCGGAGCAGGAGGCTGAGGGCAAAAAGCGCGAGCTTGAGGTTCTTTGCCGCTTCTGTGGCAAGGCCTACGTCATGAACGAGCAGGAGCTTTTGAAACTGTTTTAAAAAAACAAGGGCAAAGCCATATGGCTTTGCCCTGTTTTGTAAATTGATGTTTGTAGGGGAGGACGATGTGGGGCTCTGCCCCACACCCCGCCCTCCTTTTAAAAAAGGAGGGGCGAAAACTTTTTTTGCATGGGTGCGCTGAAACTTCACGTCATTTTGAAATTTTCTCGCAAAGCGAGAAAATTTGTGCCGCCGAGAGAGCCACGTCGCAGACAAAGAAAGCTCGCTTTCTTTTCTGCGCGTGTGTCCTCGGCTAACGGATAATCGCAGATTATCCGTTCCAAAATGACTTGGACACCGTCTCTCACGTTCGTTTTCGCGTATTCGTTCGTGCGGTGCAATGCCAAAATCCATTTTGTCCGCGAGAAAAGTTTTTGAAGGGTTCTTAGGGAAACTTTTTGAAAAAAGTTTCCCTAAGCGTTCTCCCCATAAATCAAAATTTAGTGTTTTATTGGAGTTGGTTCAGGATTTTTTGTGCGACGGTGTCGGGGGTGTCGTCGTTGTCGACGGTGAGGTCTGCGAGAGCCTCGTAGAGTGGGAGGCGCTTACGGTAGAGCGCGGCCGCGCCTGCGGCGAGCGAGAGGGGGCGTCCCGAGGAGTCGAGCTCCTCGATGGCACGGCGCAAAAAGATAATTTTACCGTTCTGGCGCAAGAGGTCGGTATTTTCGGGAATGGTGGGCACACCGCCACCCGTGGCGATGATCTTGCCGCTCATCTTTCCTGCCTCGGCGACGCATTCGGTCTCGATGCGGCGGAAGGCGGATTCGCCGTCCTCCTTGATAATGGCGGCGGGAGTTCGGCCCGTCTTTTCGGTCACCATGGCATCGGTGTCAACAAGCTCGCGTCCCGTAAGGTTTGTAAGTGCCGCGCCGACCGTGCTTTTTCCACAGCCCGCCATGCCGATGAGAACGATATTGTTCATCTCCAGCGTGATCTTTTTTACAATGCGGTCAATCTCATGATCCTCGATCTTTTCGGAGGCGAAGATCTCGGCGGCAAGCTTTGCCTGTGCCACAAGCATGGGAAGGCCGCTCAAATGGGGAATGCCAAGGCGTTCGGCATCGAGCAGAAGCTTGGTTTTTTCGGGGTTGTAGATCATATCCAGCACGCCTGTGAGGTGTGGGAAGCGAGCAAGGTCGAGCGGTGCTGTGCCGTTATGGGGATACATACCGACAGGGGTGGTGTTGATGATGACCGAAGCGTCGCGGTGCTTGTCAAGGTTATCGTAGTTATTCTCGCCGCGGCGGGATATGACGATAACGGTCGCGCTACGGTCCCGGCAAACGGTGCGCGCGGTCTCCTGTGCGCCGCCGCTTCCGAGGATCAGCACCTTTTTGCCCGCGACGTCGATGCCACTTTTATCTAACATATAGGAAAATCCGAAATAGTCGGTGTTGTCGCCGCGAAGGCCACCGTTTTTCAAGCGAGTGATCGTATTGACCGAGCCGATGCGTTTCGCCTCATCCGAGATCTCCGAGAGATAGGGCAGGACGGTCTTTTTGTAGGGAATGGTGACGTTGATAGCATCGAAGCGATCGGAAGCCAAGAAGCCTGCCACCTCATTTTCGGGCATTTCGAAAAGCCCGTAGCTATAGTCGGCAAGCTCGCGGTGGATCTGGGGCGAGTAGGAATGCGTCAGATGCTCGCCGAGCAGGCCGCATTTGAGATTGGGTTTGTGAAGCATAAGAGTCCTTTTTGCGCGGCGTTAGGATACGCGGTTTTTGTCTTTTTTTGTGAGTCTTCTCAGGATATACAATGCGAAAAGCATAAGTGCGGGGAAAAAAATCGAGAAGAGAAGCGAGATACGGAGGTTGCCGCCGAACAGGTCGGCAAGTGCACCAACGAGCGCAGGGCCCGTGAGGCAACCAATGTCACCGCCGAGTGCCAGAAGAGCGAACATGGAGACATCTCCCGTATGCAGCAGAGAGGTGGCTTTACTGAGACACCCCGGCCACAGAACGCCAACCGAGAAGCCGCAAAGCGCGCAACCGAGGAGGGCAAGGATCGGACTTTGTGAAAGTGCGGCCGCGAGGTAAGAGAAGATGCAGAGGATACAGGATGCCGTCATAAAGCGGTCCATGGAGATCCTTTGGCTCAGCTTGACGTAGATCAGGCGCGCTGCCCCCATAAAGACGGCAAAGAGACAGGGGCCGAGAAGGTCGCCCACGGTCTTGGAGACACCAAGTCCGTTTTCGGCAAACTCGGATGCCCATTGGCTCATGGCAAGCTCGGCGGCGCCGCCGCAGAGCATCATGACGAAGATCAGCCAGAAGATTCTGTTTTTTACAAAAGCGCGGGGGGCTTTCTTTTCCTCCTCGCTCTCGGTCGGATAAATCGGAACGAAAAAGAACAGAAGCATATCGAATAGCGGAATGAGTGCCCAAAGATATGCGAGATATTCCCATTTCTCCACGCCGAGCCATGAAAAATAAAGGGTGGAGACAAGGACCACCAGCACGTGTCCCCAACAATAGAAGGAGTGGAGAAGGCACATATAGGCGGATTTTCGCTTCGTGGGGCAGGCCTCGACGATGGGAGAGACCATGACCTCAACAAGTCCGCTTCCAAGGCCGCTCAAGAATACCGCGAGCACAAGAGCAGGGTAGGGCGGCAATAGCTTGGGAAGAAATCCGAGTCCCGCTACGCCGATCGATGCGAAAAGCTGCGCGCAAATGACCGTGGGACGCGGAGGAAAGAAGCGCGAGAAGCGTGAGGCCGTAAAGTCGATAAAAAGCTGTGCGCAGAAGCAAATGACGATCAGCGAGGTGATTTTTGCAAGCGAAAGCCCATACTGCTTGCCGAAGGTGACAAAGAGAAGCGGATAAAAATTGATCGTGATCGACTGTGTAATATAGCCGATAAAGCCTGCAAAAACGGTAGAACGGTGTGTGAGCCTCATATGTTATTTTTCCTTGATAAGATTGGCAAGCGAGAGGTCGAATTCTTTGGCAAGCAGGTCGGAGAAGCACTTGACGGGAAAGCCGACTACGTTGAAATAGTCGCCCTCGATGCCGCGGATCCAAAGCGAAGCAAAGCCTTGAATGGCGTAGGCTCCCGCCTTGTCGTAGGGCTCGTCGGTGGCGACGTACTGCGCGATCTCACCTTCGGGGATCTCGTCGAAGATCACGCGCGTGACCTCGGCGGTGGCAACCGCTTTTTTCGCGGTGAGGAGCGCGATACCGCTGATGACGCGATGCGCGCGCCCCGAAAAGGCACGGAGCATTCTTAGCGCGTCCTTCTCGTCTTTGGGCTTGCCGAAAATCTCATTCTCCAGAGCCACCACGGTGTCGGCGGCGATGATCAGGGTATCGTCGGTCATCTGGCCGCGTTCTTTGAGAAGGGCAAGTGTGGCCTCGCCCTTGCGAAGAGCCAGCTCCTTTACGTATTCCGAGGGGTCGGTGGCCGTGCAGGTCTCGTCGGCGTTTGTCGTGACGATCTCGAAAGCAAGACCGATATTTTCTAAGATCTCCTTTCGTCTGGGAGATTTGGATGCAAGAATGAATTTCATCGTTTTCTTCCTTTACATAAAATCATGGATATTTTAGCACGTCTTTCCCCGTTTGTCAAGGGAAAACGGCGTGACCTTGCGGGAAAATCGAGAAATCCTCTTGACAAGGGGAGGAAAGTATACTATAATGAGATAAATATATTTTTTACAGGAGGATTTTATTTTGGACACAGACGGTAGTTGTTGTTGCTTCCAGCAACACAATCAGACCAAAAATTCGGCTTGCGAGGTGACGCGTCATGGGTGAGCCGAGAACACAAATCGTTTTAATTGTATGCTTGATGCTTTTCAGCGCGTTTTTCTCGGCGACCGAGATGGCGTTTTCGTCTCTCAATCGCATCCGTATGAAAAACGCCGCCGAAAATGGAGACAAAAAGGCCGCGGCGACCCTCAAGATGGCGGAATCCTTTGACCGTGTGTTATATACGGTCCTCGTGGGCAACAACGTTGTAAACATTCTGTCCTCGTCGGTGGCAACGGTATTGTTTATTAGTCTTTTAAACAATGACAGTGCCAAGGGAACTACGGTGGCAACTGTCGTGATGACGGTGGCGGTTCTAATCTTCGGCGAGTGCGTTCCCAAGAGCTTGGCGAAGGAAAACCCCGAGAAATTTGCGATGGCCGTTCTTCCGTTTATGAAGCTTTTCAAGATTCTTTTTTGGCTTCCTGCAACGGTATTGCTTGGCATTCGCAAGCTGATCTCGCTTTGCTTTAAGAAAAAGGACGGCGAGGAAGCGGCGCAGATCACCGAGGATGAGATCATCACCTTCGTGGAGGAGGCCGAGCTTGAGGGCTCGATCGGCGAGCAGGAGAGCGAGCTTATCCGCAGCGCCGTAGAGTTCAATGACCGAGAGGCGCAGGAGATCCTTACGCACCGCGTGGATATTTCGGCCGTTTCGGACGAGATGGGAGAGGACGAGATCGGGGAGCTGTTTATTGAGACCGGCTTTTCGCGTCTGCCCGTTTACAAGGATACCATTGACAACATCATTGGTGTTATTCACCACAAGGATTTTTACAACAAGGTGAAAACCGGTAAGGCCACGCTTTCGAGCATGATCAAGCCCGTCGTTTCGGTACATAAATCCATCAAGATCAGTGACCTTTTGAAGTTGCTTCAGAAGGAAAAGACGCACATTGCCGTGGTTGCCGACGATTACGGTGGAACCTTGGGCATCGTCACGATGGAGGATATTATCGAGGAGCTTGTCGGAGACATCTGGGATGAGCACGACGAGGTGGTCGAGGAGATCGTGGAGCTTGAGGAAAACAAGTATCGCGTGCTTTATACTGCGTCGCTTGACAAGGTCTTTGAGGAATTTGACGTTCGTCTGGAGAGCGACGAGTCCTCGCTTGGCGGTTGGGTCATGAAGGAGCTGGATAAGATCCCCGAGGAGGGCGACAGCTTCATTTACGACAATGTAGAGGTCGTGGTGACCAAGACCGACGCGAAGCGTGTCGTCGAGATCGAGGTCACGGTTCACGTAAGAGTGGACGGTGAGGTCGTGGATATGGTCGAGCCTGAGGAAAAGGCAGAGGAGTCCGAGGAAAAGGACGACAAGACCGAGGAAGCAACCGAAGAAAAAGAATAGTTTCCCATATAATGAAATCCCTCGCGCAACGCGCGAGGGATTTTTGTATATCGAAGCTTGTCGGAGCGTATGAAGCATGAAGATGGCGGAGTCTTATGACTCCGCCACATTTCTTTAGGATTTTTTCTTGAAGATGGAGAAGAGCGACTTGATCCCATTCCAAAGCTTTTGCCAGAAGGAAAGCTTCACCGGCTTTTCGGTGGGCTCGGTCTCCTCCGACGGATCCGCGGGAATCGGTGTTACCGAGAGATCGTCTGCCTCAAGATACCCCTCTTCAAATTGTCAAGGGCTTTTTTGTTTTTGGCTATAACAAAGGGGGGATAGGATAAATCAAATTTTGATTTATCGGTGGGAACGCCAAGGGCTCTGCCCTTGGAACCCGCCAGCCTTTTGAAAAAGGCTGGGCGAAAACTTTTCTCGCATGGGTAAGCACAAACTTCACGTCATTTTGAGCCGCGTACAGCGCACGCGCAGAAAAGAGAGAGAGCTCTCTTTGTCTGTCGCGTGGCTCGCGGCGTATATGTTCTTCTCGCTTTAGCGAGAAGAACCAAAATGACTTGGAGCCCCCTTACAATAAAGCTTTTGCAGACTTTGTCGTAAAAAATTCCAGAAAAGTTTTTGAGCGGTTCTCGTCGCCTTCGGCTCGGAACTTTTTTCAAAAAGTCCCCTAAGCGTAACTCCCCGATAAACATCAATTTATTGACCTACTGTCACCCTATGTCAGTACCCGTCCGTGTTTGGCAGTTTTGTGTGCGGTAAGATAGGCTACGGCAGGTCGAGAGCCGCCTGCCGACTGTGGAGATGGAGGTGGTCTTATGGTGTAAAGGAAAACGAAAAGGAGTGGGGAGACCTTGCCGTGCGCGCCAAGGAGTATATCCTTCGGTGTTACGCCTGTGGCGACGGCGGCAAAAACGGAGGGCGGTTTCCCAACATGGCAGGCTTTTGTCGCTATCTGGGCGTTGGCGTGGAGCAGTTTGGCATTCTTATGAAGGAAAGACAGGAGGAATACGATACGCTTTGCGCCATGTTTGAGGACGAGGCACTCAATTCCGGTCTTTCGGCCACGCTGATCTCGGCCTATCTCAAGCGGCATCTTGGATACGGCGAGAAGCAAGAGGCGACGGGCAAGTCCTCCGTGAGCTTGGATCCCATCCAGCTTGTGTTTGAGCACGATGTTTTTGAGGATGGCGAATGAAGACGGTAAAGATCGGCGGTGTGCCGAATCCCAAGCAAGCCGAATTCTTTGCCTCCAAGGCCAAATTCACCGCTTACGGCGGTGCACGCGGCGGCGGAAAGTCTTGGGCGCTTAGGCGCAAGCTTGTGGCGATCTGCCTGCGCTATGCAGGTGCAACCTGCCTTTTGGTGCGGCGCTCCTATGCCGAGCTCAAGGCCAATCATTTGGGCGCGTTCCTGCAGGAATACGGAAGCTTTCTTACCTACCGCGAGGCCGAAAAAACGCTTTTCTTTCCAAACGGAAGCCGTATTCTTTTCGGCTTTTGCGCTTCGGATCGCGATCTTTTGCGCTATCAGGGGCAGGAGTACGACGTGATCGCCATTGACGAGGCGACACAGCTCTCCGAGTCGCGTTTTCAGGTCTTTAAGGCCTGCTTGCGCGGTGTAAATCCCTGTCCGAAGCGCATGTATCTGACCTGTAATCCCGGTGGCATCGGGCACGCGTGGGTCAAGCGTCTTTTTGTGGATCGGGAGTATCGAGAGGGCGAGGATCCGTCGGACTATGCGTTCATTCGCGCACTTGTGAGCGACAACGCGTATCTGTTGGCACGT
The DNA here is from genome assembly GCA_015064795.1 of Oscillospiraceae bacterium. Lineage (GTDB taxonomy): Bacteria > Bacillota > Clostridia > Oscillospirales > CAG-272 > RGIG8775. The sequence continues at coordinate 11,687 of SVRO01000026.1, forward strand.
GATCCCGAATACAAAAAGCAGCTGGAGGGATTGCCCACGAAGCTTCGCGAGGCTTGGCTCTACGGGCGGTGGGACGTCTTTGAGGGACAGTTTTTTCCCGAATTTGACGAAACGCGTCATGTTTGCGACGCGTCGGCGCTGCCGCGCATCAGCCGTTACTTTTTGGCTATGGATTACGGCTTTGACCGGCTGGCCGCCCTTCTGGTTGGCGTGAGAGGGGAGGAGGTCTATATCCTGCGCGAATACTGCGAGTCGGGACTGACGCTCGGCGAAGCGGCGGCGCGTGTGGTGAAGGAATTTTCGCCTTACCGACTCCTGTACGCCGTAGCTTCGCCGGATCTTTGGAATCGGCGGCAGGACAGCGGAAGAAGCGGCGTGGAGATCATGCAATCGGTCGTGGGTATGCCGCCCATGATCGCTGCCGACAACCGACGCATCCCCGGCTGGCGCGTGGTGCGGGAATATCTCGGCGGGGAAAGGCCGCGGCTTCACATTTTTGAGGGGTGTCGAGAGCTTATCCATTCGATGTCGGCACTTCTTTGCGATCGCGTACGAGCGGAGGACGCGGCGAGCGAGCCTCACGCCGTAACGCATGCCCCCGAAGCACTTCGGTATGCGCTGATGAGTCGTTTGCCCTATGAGGGAGGGGCAAGCGCTTCGAATGCCTTTGCCGATTTCTTTGGGAACACGCGTGCGGAAGCAAGCAATTTATTCGATTAGAAAGGACTTGTAAGAAAATGAGTAATAACACAGTTGCCCGTGAGCTGTTTGACGGCTTTTCGGGATTTGGGCTCTCGTCGGTACGTGGCAAGGGCGCTTGCCGTCTGGATAATTTCCGTGTGCTTGCCGACGGTTCGCTGGAAAAACGCGAGGGGATGCGGCAGATCGCCTCGTTACCCCTTGCGGTGCGGGGGATCTGTTCCTTTGCGGATGCGGATGGGGAGGTGCTTTTGGCGGTGGCGGGAAACCGCCTGTACCGCTTGACGTCAGAGGGAGAGACGAGCTTTTCGAGCTGCTTTACGAGTGAGAACGGAAAGGTTGGTTTCTTTCGGTACGGCGGCCGCCTGTATCTTTTGGACGGCGCGCACCTTTACCGCTACGAAGGCGGTTGTGAGGTGACGAAGGTCTCGGGGTACACGCCGCTTTACGGCAAGGATTGGGATCCTCTCTACGTCAATCAAAGTATAAACGAGCCGATCAATCTGCTCTCGCCGCGCATTCGGATTCGGTATCTGTCAAGTGAGCCGATCGAAAGTGTGCAGATCGGTTTGGTGGTCGAGAGCGTGGAGTGGATCTTGGTCAACGGGCGTACGTTGGATGCGTTAAGCTATTCGTTGCTATACGACCGCCGCGGCATTGCTTTTTCGGCTCCCGTGATCTGCGAAACGATGGAGATCTGCGTTCGTCTGCCCGTAAGCAGCTATTTTGACGAGAATTTTGTTTCGTCGGTCTCGTCCGCCGTGTACGAGGATTTTGAAAACTCCAGGGTGTTTCTGTACGGCGGCAAAAAGCCGTCGACGCTTTACGTTTCTTCTCCCGTAGCCCGAGAAAGCTTGCAGGCGGACAGGGTGCGCTTTACGGATTCGTGCGGTCTGTATTTTCCCAGCGGACGCGCCCTTTCCTTTGGAAACGGCCAACCGATCACGGCCATCGGACGCATTTACGATCGCATGACGGTCTTTTCACCGTCTTCGCTTTGGGTGACCGAGCGTCTGGGGGCGACCGAGCGCTTCGGGGTACAGTTTATGCCGATCTGCCATCACAGAGGCTGCTCGGCCCAAGGCGCGCTTTTACTTACGGGGGCGGCCTCGCCGATTACGGTGAGTGACGGGGGCATCTACCGATGGAAGATCGACTCGGATCTTTTGGACGAATGTATCACGCGAAAGATCTCGGAGGATATCGCGCCGCTTTTGGATGAAAGCTTTTGGCAGCGTGCGGAGGTCTGTCACAACCGAAGCCGTGCGGAGCTTTGGTTTTACGCCAAAGGGGATACGGAGGGGCGTATTTTTATCTATTCGCTTGACCGCGAGGTCTGGTATTCGTTTCACGGCATTGCGGTGGACGGGCTCTTTGCCTTTGGCGGCGGTGTCGGTGCGGTGAGGGGCGGCGAGGTCTTCCTTTTCGATGAGAGATTACCCTTCGATCAGACGGCCGAGGGAGAGAAGCCGATCGAGGCATTCTTTACGAGCGGTTGGCTGGATTTTGGTGGCGTGGAGGCAGACAAGCACTTGGCGAGAGCCACGCTGATCGCCACGTTTGGCGAAGGCGTTCGTGTGGGGGTGGATGACGGCGAGCGTTTGTTTGAGTTGACGCTAAAGGCCGCCGACCGCCAAGCACCCGATATTTACGATTTGCGAACGCCCACGGGGCGCTTCCGTTCGGCAAGGCTTACGCTGACGGCCGACGGTCCCAACCGACAAAGAATTTACCGTGCAGAGCTTTTGGCACAGAAAGGAAAAGAATGATAACATCGACATGGAAATTATACGAGAAGGGTAAGGAGCACAAGCGGCGCTTGGGACTTTACGAGCGAGTCCGTGAGAACGAACGCTTCTACCGCGGTGACCAATGGCACGGGGTAAACGCCGAAAACCTTCCCAAGCCCGTCTTTAACGTGATCAAGAGAGTGATCGATCATTTGGTCTGCTCGGTCGCGTCCGACCGATACGAGATATCCTATACCGACGAGCATCTTCCGTTTCAGAAGGAGGGCAAGCTTGCCGAGCAGGTGCGAGGTGCGCTTTCAGTCATGACACGCAATGCGGCGTACCGATGGAAAAAATGCCGCATGAACGATATGGTGTACTCGCTTTTGCTGGACGCGGCCATCTCGGGCGACGGCGTGGCCTACTGCTATTGGGACGCCGATGCCAAGAGCGGCATTTACCGTGGGGATATCGGCGTGCAGACGGTGGATTCGGTCAACCTTTTCGTCTCGGATGTCAACCGCCCTGACATTCAGTCGCAGGATTACGTGATCCTGTCGGGCAGATGCTCGGTGGAGGCTCTGAAGCGTGAGGCGCGAGGCTATGGACTTTCCGAGCGCGAGATCGCCAAGATCCGTCCCGACGATGACTTCGATTGCGGTGCGGGGGATCACGCTATGGGCGAGCTTGCGGGGGATGGCGAAGAAAAGGCTACCTATCTCGTGCGCTTCTTCCGCGAGGACGGGCATGTCATCTACGAAAAATCGGTACGCGAGTGTGTGCTTTGCCGCATCGTCACCGATTGCAAGCTCTATCCCGTTGCTTATTTTAGCTGGGGAGCGACCAAGAACAGTTTTCACGGCAGCTCGCCGATCAGCGCGATGGTGCCGGCGCAGAAATTCATCAACCGTGCCTACGCGATGGTGATGAAGCACATGACCGACAGTGCTTTCTCGAAGGTGGTTTACGACAAGAGTCGCATTCCCGAGTGGAACGCAGCGGTCGGGGAGGCCATTGCCGTGGTAGGTGCGCCCAACGTGGCCGACACCGTGCAGGTGATCGAGCCGGGACGTATGGAGGGCGGCTATCTTGAGCTGATCGAAAATGCGCTTTCTACCACCAAGGAGCTGATGGGGGCAACCGAGACGGCACTCGGTAACACGGCACCCACCAACACAAGTGCCATCTTGGCTCTTCGCGAGACCTCCAAGCTTTCGCTCGGACGGCTTGAGAGTGCGCTTTCCCGTTGTCTTGAGGACGTGGCAAACATTTGGGTGGACATGATGTGTGCCTATTATCCGAAGGATCGGCTTCTTCCTTACGACGACGCGGGCAAGACCGTGACGGCAAGAGTGGATCTGCCGCTTTTGAAGAGTTGTCTGGTGCGTGCGAGAGTGGACGTGAGCGAGGCCGAGCGTTACAGCGCAAGTGCGACGCTCAATACGCTGGACAAGCTGCTTGACGGCGGATTTATCGGTGTGGAGGAGTATTTGGAGCATATTCCCGAAGGACTTGTCCCCGGCCGCCGCGAGCTTTTGGCAAAGCGCAAGGGAGGAGGTGAGAGAGCATGAGTGAAAACCAAGAAATTGTTACGATCGAGGAAACCGAGCCTGTGGCGGAAGAGGTCGTGAACGAGCCCGCCGCAGAGGAAGTAAACCAATCACCGGGGGAAAACGAGGCACTTCGTGCCGAGGTGGAACGGCTTCGCGGCGAGGTGACGCGTCTTTCGGCTTGGCAAGAGCGGACGCGAAGCGAAATGGAGGAGTTTTGCTCGCTTTTCCCAAGCGTTTCTCTTGCCTCGCTGCCGCCGGAGGTGCGAGAGCAGGTGGATGCGGGTGTGCCGCTCCCCGCGGCCTACGCGCTTTTTGAAAAGCGTGAGACCTATCGCGCGGCGGCAGGCAAAAAAAGCGCGGACTCTGCTTGGCGCGGCATGAACGAAACGGCTGGCGGCGACTATTATTCGCCCGCCGAGGTGAAGGGAATGTCGCAAAAGGAGGTCCACAAAAATTATAAGAAAATCATAGAATCCATGAAGCATTGGAAATAAAACATCAGAAAGGAACTGAAAAAATGAGTGTTGCTAATTTTATTCCTACGATTTGGAGCGAGACGCTTTACGAGGGCCTTGTGGGGCAGTGCATTGCGGTCAAGAACTGCAACCGCGAGTTTGAGGGAGATATTCAGGGCATTGGCTCGGAGGTCAAGATCGTCGGTATCGGCGACGTGAACATCCAGAACTACACCCCCAACGCCACGATCGGTGACCCCGATATCCTCAGCGACTCGGTTCGTACCATGAACATTGACCACGCGCGCTATTTCAACTTTATGATCGACGACGTCAATCGCGTACAGGCCTCTCCGAAGCTGATGGGGGCGGCTCTGAAGAACGCGGCGCGCGGTCTTGCCAACGTGGCCGACCGTGAGGTGCTGGCCCTTCACGCCGACGCGGCCCACAGCATCGACGTCACGGCGGCGACCGAGGAGAATCTTCTCAATCCCTTTATTGAGGCGCGTAATCTCCTTTACAAGAACAACGTGACCGACGCCTCCGAGGTGGTCTTTGAGGTCTCGCCCGACGTGGCAGCGCGTCTCTTTAAGGACAAGATGGAGCTTGTGAGCAACAACAACGAGCTTCTCGAAAACGGCTGTCTGGGCAGCATTATGGGCTGTAAGGTCTACGTTTCGGGCAACGTGGCTGTCGAGGAGGAGGGCGGCAAGGTCTACCACCGTTGCATCGCCCGTACCAAGCGTGCAATCGCCTTTGCCCAGCAGCTTCAGAAGATCGAGGCGTACCGCCCCGAAGGCTTCTTTGCCGACGCGGTGAAGGGACTTTACCTGTACGGCATGAAGGTCGTATATCCCACCGAGATGGTACGAATCAACGTGGACATGGGAGAGGGTGCCTGATGCTTTGCAGTCAGATCTATAAAAAGGCCCTTCGTCTGATCGGTGAGATCGAGCCCGATGATGCGCGTACCGAGGATTACCTGGAACGTGCACCCTACATACTCGCAACCGCCGTTGCGGATCTCCGTATGCTTGACGCCTACTACCGCCGCACTTTTTCGCTTGGCGAGCAGGTCCTGCAGGCAGAGCACGAGCTTTGTTTGCCGCTTTCCGAGCCCTTTCCGCTTTCGGATCGCTTTGTGGGCGCGGTAAGCGCGTATCTGGCGTCGATTCTTCTCATCGACGAGGACAGCGCACTCTCGGACAAGCTTTACGATAAGTTCTGTCTCGGCGTTACCGCCATCACCGAGGAGATCCCTGCCGAGCGGCAGAAGATCCTCGATATGTACAAATAAGAAAAGCGGAGTCAAGTTTTCTTGACTCCGCTTTTCTTCAATTTGATGTTTGTAGGGGAGGACGCGCTCCCGCGGGGCCACCTTTTGAAAAAGGTGGACGAAAACTTTTCTCGCATGGGTATGTGCAAACTTCACGTCATTTTGAGCCGCGTACAGCGCACGCGCAGAAAAGAGAGCGAGCTCTCTTTGTCTGCCGCGTGGCTCGCGGCGTATATGTTCTTCTCGCT
>SVRO01000027.1 GCA_015064795.1 Oscillospiraceae bacterium
ATGCTTTCCGCAGAGTGCTATAAGCAGAGAATGGAGAAGGGACTTTCCTTCCTCGAATTCAACTATATGATAATGCAGAGCTACGACTTCTATCACCTCTTCAAGCACTATAACTGTAACATGCAGTTCGGCGGAGACGATCAGTGGTCAAATATGCTCGGAGGTACTGAGCTGATCAGACGTAAGCTCGGCAAGGACGCACACGCAATGACGATCACGCTTCTCACCGACTCGCAGGGCAAGAAGATGGGCAAGACCGCAGGAAATGCGGTATGGCTCGATCCCAACAAGACCTCGCCCTACGATTTCTATCAGTATTGGAGAAACGTGGCAGACGCCGACGTTCTCAAGTGCATCCGCATGCTGACTTTCCTGCCGCTTGAGCAGATCGACGAGATGGACAAGTGGGAGGGTGCACAGCTTAACCGTGCCAAGGAAATTCTCGCGTACGAGCTGACCAAGACGGTTCATGGCGAGGAGGAGGCCAAGAAGGCCGAGGCGAGTGCAAAGGCTCTGTTTGGCGCAGGAGCTGAAGCCGAGATTCCCGAGACGGTGCTTTCCGCCGACGATTTCGTCGACGGCGTGATCGACATCGGCTCGATCCTCGTCAAGGCGGGACTCGTTCCCACCAAGTCCGAGGCAAGACGTGCCATCGAGCAGGGCGGCGTTGCCGTGGACAATGAAAAGCTGACCAACGTCAGAGCCACCTTTACCGCCGACGATCTCAAGGACGGTAAGGTCTTCCGCCGCGGTAAAAAGAATTTCCGCAAGGTGAGTGTGAAATAAAGTTAGTTTGTGATAAATATTTTATGAGGGGCTTTTTTTCAAAAAAGCCCCTCAAACTCTTTTTCGTGGGAACTTTTTAAAAAAAGTTCCCACACCCTCAAAAACTTTCAAAAAATTTATTTTTGTACCGTGCGTACCGTTCCTTTTCTACGGAAACTTTCGTCCCGCGCATTGGGCCCCAACTCCCAACGCGCGGGCGTTTTGTTTTTTCACCCCACCAAACAACACGCAAACCAGCCGAAGGGAGCCGTCTCCCTTCGGCGTCTCGTTTCCAAAATGTAATGTTCCCCGACGGCTCTCAAAAAGCCGTCGGGAGCGCAGCGGGGTTAAGGGGTGAAGCCCCTTATTCGCTTTCTTGCGAGCGTTCTTTGCCGAATAGCAAAGAATGCGAAATTTGTCCCACAAGATTTTTCAAAAACCGCTTGTAAAACCCAAAAATCTATGCTATAATAATCTTGCCAAACAAACTTAATATTGATATACCTCATACAAGGGATAATTATGCCTATTTTAGGAAATCTTAAGTGTGAATTTGACAAAATGCAAATTCCGCAGAACTTGAGATTTCCTTATTCAGGTCATATCAATTCTAAGTTTGTTTGGCGACAACTGGAGTTTGCGTTTTTGTGCGTCGACTTCGGTTGGCGCACTTTTTATTTTTGGGGGAATTTTACCATGAAAATTGCCGTTGTCGGCTCACGAACCATTACAAATGTTGATCTTGCTCCCTACCTTACCGATTGCGACGAGATCATCTCTGGCGGCGCACGCGGTGTCGATGCCTGCGCGGCGGCCTACGCCAAGGAGCACGGCATTCAATTAACCGAAATCTTGCCAAAATACGAGCGCTACGGACGTGCCGCGCCCATTCTCCGAAATAAAGAAATCGTCGATGCCGCCGACCAAATTCTCATCTTTTGGGACGACAAATCCCGCGGTACGGCATCGGTGATCGAATACGCAAAAAAATCGAAAAAGGAATATCAGCTGATTTTGCTCTCAAATCATTGATTGAGTCCTCAACAAATCTTCTCATATCTCTTGACATTTTTCGCTATTTTTCGTATAATAGACTTATTAAAGTCTGACATAGAAAAGGCAGGATCACTATGAGTCAAATCACCGTCAAGGAAGTAAAAACACGCCGCGAGCTTCGAAAATTCGTGGATTTTCCCAACCGTCTATACCGTGGAAATCCCAATTACGTGCCCGCTTTTTTCGGTGACGATCTTGCAGATTGGAACAAAAAGAAAAACCCCGCGTTTGCTTACTGCGAGGCTAAATGCTTTCTCGCCTATCGCGACGGCGAGATCGTTGGTCGTATCGGCGCAATTTTGAGCCACAAGGCAAATAAGACCTGGGGCACGTCGCGCATGCGCTTCTCACAGGTTGATTTCATCGACGACCTCGACGTTTCCCGCGCGCTGTTCGAAGCGGTTGAGGCCTGGGCGCGTGAAATGGGCTGTACGCAGATCCACGGTCCGCTCGGCTTTTGCGACATGGATCGTGAGGGCATGCTTGTCGAGGGCTATGACCGCCTTGGTATGTTCATTACCTACTACAACCACCCCTACTACATTCAACACTTGGAAGCGCTCGGATACCGCAAGGACACCGACTGGGTCGAATACCGCCTGCAAACGCCCGAGCCGGGTACGCCCATCGCCGATCTCATCACAAGAATGTCGGATCGCTTGATCCGTCAAGGAAAGTATCATTATGCCGACCTCAAGCACCGCTCGGACTACTTCCCTTACGTTGAAAAGGTATTTCGTCTGGTCAATGAGGCATATGCGCCGCTTTACGGTGTGGTCGCACTCAATGATGAGCAGATCAAAAAATATGCCAAAAAGTTTGTGCCGCTCGTCAATCCCGACTACGCCTGCTTTATTCTTGATGCCGAGGATAATCTTGTGGCGTTCGGTGTCAGCGCGCCGTCGCTCTCCCGCGCCATGCAGAAATGCCGCGGACGGCTCTTCCCCTTCGGATTTATTCCCGTGTTGCGTGGACTTCGCAAAAATGACACGCTTGATCTGTTCCTTGTGGCGGTCAAGCCCGAGCTGCAAGGCGGCTCGCTGATCGCCATGATCTTCTCGCACTTCCTTCAAAGTGCGCACAAAAACGGCATTCGCTTTGCCGAGACGGGTCCACAGCTGGAAACCAATCAAAAAATCCAAGCACAATGGAAATTCTTTGATAAGGAGCAGCACAAGCGCCGCCGTTGCTTTATCAAGGATCTCGATACGTAAAAAAAGAAAACCGACGAAATTTCGTCGGTTTTCTTTTTATTTTTGCAATCTTTTCAGTTCTGCCATAAAGGTATCAATGTCCTTGAATTCGCGGTAAACCGAAGCAAAGCGCACGTAGGCGACCTCGTCGTGAGCCTTGAGCTTATTCATGACCATTTCACCGATCTCGGTCGTCGTGATCTCGGTCGTCAAGGAATTCTGAAGCTCGTTTTCGATCTCGTTTACGATCTCCTCGGCATTTACGGGGCGCTTCTGACATGCCTTGAGCAGACCGGAGAGCAGCTTGGTACGGTCAAACAGCTCCTTGCTTCCGTTCTTTTTGATGACGATGATCTGCACCGTTTCGAGAACTTCAAACGTAGTAAATCTCTTTTGGCACTCCTGACACTCTCTGCGTCTGCGAATGCTATTTCCCTCCTCCACGGGACGGGAATCAATAACCTTACTGTCGGCACAACCGCAAGCGGGACATTTCATAATTCTTCAGCCTTTCCGATATATTTCCCCACAATTTGTGTAAAAATCGTGATTTCTTGCGTTTATTATACCATATATGGTAACAAATGTAAAGAGGTTTCAAAAAATTTCTAAAGACCGACGGTAAGAAAAATCTGTGGCGACCTCGGTCAGATGAACCGAGGAAAGCGAGCCTTTTACGAGCTTGTCAAAAAAGCTCCGACATTCTTCGTCCCGATCACCGATCCACGCGATCTCAATCCCCGCACGATCCTCAATGCAAACGGCATACCTCAAAAGCGCACCTCGCTCCAATCGCAACAGCGTATATATGCGGTCATCCGCCCGGCGCTCCTCCACAATTTCCAATTGATACAAAGTCCTTTGCTGTTTCATAATTTGTCCTTTCTCGGCGAAAAGCCGTACTCCCATTATACAGGCTCGCCTCCCATGTGCAGATTAAGAAAAATTCACAAAATAAGGCAAAAGCCAAGGAAAATCAAGCATGTTTTCAAAAAAATTACATCTTTTTTCGTCTCAAGGAATAAATCATACTTTGATTGTATAATTATGCATTTAAACTCCGAGTTATGCAATTCTTTCTTTCGATTTTATTTTCTCGTCGTTTTTCATTTCCGATTTTTCTCTCCTTTTCCATATATTATTACTTGATTTTTATTTTAAAAAGCTTTATAATATAAGGGGTAAACAAAAAGCAAGCTCTTATCCGTTTTCTTTTTCCCTTTCTTCGCAAGGATATACAAAGCATACATAAAAACCGAGGTAAACATGAATATTTTTCCATTATTGTCTTTCAAGCGAGGACTTTCGCGGCCAAGCGTCTCTTTGCTGCGTTACGGTTTTTTCGCCGTACTCTGTCAGCTCTCCTTCATTTTTTTACATACCAAAATCCATGCCGAGTGCGTTGAGGGCGCGCTGTTATCGCTCCGCTTTTGGCCCATGCTGGAGTATTCGATGATGAGTCTTGCGATCCTTTTTGTTGGCGTATATCTCATTGAGCGAACCTATCCGGAAGGAAAAAAATAAAGAACCGAGCGGTCACGACCGATCGGTTCTTTTTGTAACTCTGTCTGTAAGCCGGGTTCTGTCTTAAACGGCCATCTATCTTCGCTCGGTGTCACCACCGAGCTTCGGGTTACCCCGTGCCACCTGCGGACCTATGTCGGGCCGACGTCCGACTGCGGTGTTGCTTCGGATAGGGTTTACAGCAAACCTATGTTACCATAGGAGTGGGTGAGCTCTTACCTCGCCTTTCCATCCTTACCCTTGCGGGCGGTTTCTTTCTGTTGCACTTTCCCGGGAGTCGCCTCCGGCTGACGTTATCAGCTACCCTGCCCTGTGAAGCCCGGACTTTCCTCACGGTAATACCTTTCGGCGCCATACCGCGCGGCCGTTCGGCAAAGTTACGGAGGTATTATACCACAAACGCCCCCGATTGTCAAGCAATCGGAGGCGTGTTTTTTACTTATCGGATTCGGGGGTAACCAAAAGTCTCCGCATCTGCGGTGTTTTGAAGAGCAGCAATGCGCCTGCCGTGGTCGCAATGATCTCGGGAAGCATGTACGCGCCGTTATACAAAAGGCTATACAGCCACGTATTATCGGTCGAGAAGCCATCCCAAAGCTCGCCAAAGGAGTGGAAGATCGCCACGCCGCTGACGTAGTGGAACGCAAAGCGCAGGCAAAGCGCCAGCACGACACCGCCAATGATTCCCGTCATTTTCTTGTTTCCAAACAGGCCGGCGAAGCCCAGCACGCTAAAGGCACCGATATAGTCGAGGAAAATGCAGGCGACCAGCGCAACGGGCGTCAAGCCCCATCCGAGCAGTCCCTCCATCAAAATTCCCTGTCCTAACTGAATGATCGAATAGACAAAGGAAACGGCCAAGCCTCGCTTTACGCCGTACCGCAGCGCAAACACGGCGATGGGAAGCATGGAAAGGACGGTGATCGAGCCGCCCCAAGGAAACTGAACGATCTTCAGAAAGCTGAGGACGGTGGCAAGGGCGACCATGACGGCTCCCTCTACCAAAATTTTTGTTTTTGTGTTTTTCATGAAAAACACCTCCGATAAAAAATTCAAAAACCGCACGGAAATCCCGTGCGGTTTCAATTCTTTATCTGTATGCATCCAGAATCTGAAAATCTCCCTACGCCGGCATGATCCGTATCAGGTTAAAGGGTTCGGCTCTCGCCATCTCAGCCCATAAAGGACACCCCTGATTTCTATGCGGTTTTTGTGCTGTCATTATAGCACGATTTTTGTATCTTGTCAAGTATTTTTTGGAATTTTAATAATGCAAATTGGCGGCCACGTCCTTGATGCTGATGCCCGCATATGCCTTCTCGTCGATCTCGACAAGTGCAAGATAGGGGGCAAGATACTCCTCCAGGAGCAGATCCTCAAGGTTGGAGGCAAAGCCGGCAAAGCAGTCCGAATTGGCCGCATCGGCATATGCGCCCGCGTCATTTTCATAGCACATCACAATATGGAAGCCGTAATCCGAGCGAATGACACGGATCTCATCGACGCTCATCTCGAAGACGGCATCGCGCACCTCGGGAAAATCGTAGTCACTGTCGGCCTTCAGATAAATGCCGTTCGGATACAGCTCTCTGCCGGGATCCTCGGTATATACATATTTTCCGTTGGCATCGGTTTCATTCAAAAGTGCGTCAAACAAACCGGCATCGCCCTTGGCTACCTTCCCGTTTTTCCACGCATCAAGGAAGCTCGTTCCGTCAACCACAGCCTTCCCGTACGCCTCAGCGGTACGATCAATGACGAGCTGGATCTCCTTTTCGGTCATCGGCTCGGTTTTGGCATAGCCGTCAGACCCCGTCACGACCTTCTCGTTTCCCTCCTCGTCGATCTCGGTTACGAAATTACAGGTATAGAAGAACATCTGCTTGAAGTGACGGTAGTTTTTCCGGTAGTGGTCCTCTTTGAACTGTGCGTCGATCTTCGAGCCGTCCGTGCCAAACAGATCCTCGCGCAGATATTCGATCTTCGCCTCAATGATCTTGGCCTCACGAAGCACGTCGTAATTGGCACCGTAGGTGGCGAGCTTTTTGTTAAACTCGGTCTTCGAGCCCTCCCATTCGGTATCAATGATCTCCTTAAGCTCGTCGTCAATCGCCTTGACCGTCTCCTTGGGGAGCTTCAAGCCGCGCTCGCGGAAGGCATGAAGAGCCGCCGCATACAGCTTGGCATTCTCAAGGATCTGATTGGTATAATAGTCATCATAGGTCGTGCCGTCCGTGCTCATCATCGTATCCCAGAAGCCATCGTTCTCGGCGCTGAGCCCATAGGCGTTCGCCGTCGAAAGATATCCCTTGAGACGCGAAAGGAAGAGGTAGAAGGTATTGACCGTGATCTTTTCCTTTTCGAGCTTCATCAGCGTTTGTCCCTTGGCCGCACAGCTGCCAAGCACGCCGAGGAGCATGACAAGTGCCAACATCAAGGCTACGTATTTTTTTATTTTCATGTTTTTTCCCTTTCCATCGCACCTTTCAACGGTGCTTATCCTGTTACATTATACCGCGCAATGAGCCATTTGTCTACCCTTCGGGCAAGGAATTTACAATTTATAAATATTCCTTGAGAATCTCCGCGTAGCGCAAAAACAGTCCATGCAGCAGCTCGGGCACGCGATCGCCCTTTTGCTTACGAATGGCAACGGTCGGATGATCGGACATCAGCACGCGGATTCTTCCCTTATATTCGTCGGAAAGATCCGACCAGACCTCAAAATCGAAGGTCGAGGGATTGACGCGGATCTCGCTCGCCTCCTCGACGATCGAGGTGATGCCGCATTTCATGGCGGCCGAGCGCACGAGGGCGATGGTGAGAAGATCCAGCGTCTGCCGCGGCACGTCGCCGTAGCGGTCGATCAGCTCGTCGATGATATCGTCGCGGTCCTCCTTCGTTTCGAGCATGGCAATGCGCTTATACAGTCCCATGCGCTGTGCCGAATAGGGCACGTACTTTTCCGAGATGAAGGCATCGCATTTGAGTGTGACGGTACATTCGATCTTTTCGGGTATCTTTTCTCCGCGCTCCTCAAGAACGGCCTCGTTGAGCAGCTTGATATAAAGCTCGTAGCCGACGGCATCCATGTGTCCGTGCTGCTCCGCGCCGAGCAGGTTTCCGACACCGCGAAGCTCCATATCGCGCAGCGCGATCTTAAAGCCCGCGCCGAACTCGGCGTATTCGCGGATGGCCTCCAGGCGCTTGGTGGCAATCTCGTTGATCGATTTATCGCGCGGATAGGTGAAGTATGCATACGCGCGGCGCGGCGAGCGTCCGACGCGACCTCTGATCTGGTGAAGCTGGGAAAGGCCGAGTCTGTGCGCCCCCTCGACGATGAGGGTATTGGCGTTCGGGATATCGACACCCGTTTCAATGATGGTGGTACAGACGAGGATGTCGATCTCGCCTGCAAGCATTTCGCTCCAGATGTCCTCAAGCTGCTCCTTGTCCATCTTGCCGTGTGCAACGGTAATTCTTGCCTCGGGAATGGCGCGCGCAAGCCTTGCGGCGCAGGAGTCGATATTTTCCACAAAGTTATACAGATAGAAGACCTGTCCTCCGCGGCGAAGCTCACGGCGCATGGCTTCAATCAATATCAGCTCGTCATATTCAAGCACGTAGGTCTGCACGGGCAAACGCTCACCGGGTGCTTCGTCCAACACCGAAATGTCGCGGATACCGCCCATTGCCATGTTCAGCGTACGCGGGATCGGCGTTGCCGTCAGCGTCAGGACGTCAACGTTCTCGGCCATCTGCTTGAGCTTTTCCTTTTGCGTCACGCCAAATCTCTGCTCCTCGTCGATGATGAGAAGCCCCAAGTCGTGGAACTCGATATCCTTGGAAACCAAGCGATGCGTGCCGATGATGATATCGGTTTCCCCGCGCTTCAAGCGTCGCAGAGAAAGCGCCTGCTGCTTTGGTGTGCGGAAGCGCGAGATCATATCGACGTTGACCGAGAAGGCACGCATACGGCTCTGAAAGGTTTGATAGTGCTGGAGCGCGAGAAGCGTTGTCGGCACAAGGACGGCCACCTGCTTGCCGCCAAGCACGGCCTTGTATGCGGCGCGCATGGCAACCTCGGTCTTTCCAAATCCCACGTCACCGCAAAGCAGACGGTCCATCGGGCGCGGCTGCATCATATCCTCTTTAATATCCTCGATGGCGGCGAGCTGTGCCTCGGTCTCCTCGTACTCAAAGCCCGCTTCAAAATCGGCCTGAAGATCGTCGTCCTCGGGGAATGCAAAGCCCGGTCGACGGCTACGCTCGGCGTAGAGCTTGATCAGATCCTTGGCAATATCCTTGACCGAAGCCTTGGTTCTCGCCTTGGTGCGATTCCACTCGTTACCGCCGAAGCGAGACAGCTTGACAAGGCCGTCATCCGAATGGGCGCCGATGTATTTGGACACCATATCGAGCTTATCGACGGGCAAAAAGAGGCGGTCGCTCCCCGCATAGCGGATATTGATATAGTCACGGCTGACACCGTCCACCGTCAGGTTTTCGATGCCCATATACTGACCGATGCCGTGGATCTCGTGAACGACGAAATCCCCGACCTCAAGATCATTATAGGAAAGAATGGTCTGCGTGCCGTCCTTTTTCTTGCGGCGGCGTTTAAGCTTGCCGCCCTCGCGGAGTGCGCCCTCACGGCTCTCAGGCGCGGTAGACAGTACGGCAATGCGCGGCGTGGTCATTTCATAGCCGCGAATATGCTGACGCCATTTGATCAAAATGACGTTTTTGGGGAGCGTTTCGATCGTATAGTCCCCTTCCTCGGCTTCCACAACGGCCGAAAATCCTTTTTCGGCAAGAAGAGTACAAAGGTTCTTTGCGGCCGCCTCGTTCTCGGCGGTCAGGATCACGCGATAGCCGCCGCGACGGTAGCCCTCCAGATCCTCGCAAAGGAGCGCAAGGTTTTCGCTGTACGACACCATATGCTTGGAACGGAAGGTGAACATGCCCGCAAGCTTCTTGCCAGACAGTCCCTGTCCAAGCGAGTCAAAATGCACGGTCACGCAATCGGATAAGAAGTTATCAAAATAGCTTTGGGGCTTTGCATAATCGGTATATTTCGGCGCGATCGTTCCCGCCTCCAGCAGCTCCTCGACCGTCTGCGCAAGATGCCATTCCGAGGCCTTGATGCGCTCGTAGCAGGCGGTCGTATTGCGCATAAGCACGGTGCTTTGCTTGCTGAAATAGTCGAGCAGGCATGCGCGCTCGGGATAGATCAGCGTGATATATTTATCGGCGAAATGGATATCTCCACCCCCGTCGATGGCCGCGATCTCTGAGGTCATTTCGGTCATGGCACGCTCGTCGCGGCTCTTTCCGAACCATGTCTGAATGGTCTTGCGGATCTCGGCGCGGCAAGCGTCAGATATAAGAAGCTCACGCGCGGGGGAAAAGTCCACGCGATCAAGCGTGACAGTCATGCGCTGGGTCTCAGCGTCGAACATCTCCATGCGGTCGATCTCATCGCCGAACAGCTCGATACGGAAGGGATACGACCCCACCGTGACCTGCTTATCGATGTCGGTATAGCGCGCACTCGGCGGCCACACGTCAAGGATGCCGCCGCGCACGGCGAACTGTCCGGGCGCATCGACAAGCTCGACGCGCGCATAGCCAGTCGAGACAAGCTTTTCGGCAAGTGCCGACGGCTCGATGGCCGTCACACCGTACTCAATGCCGAAATTGGCATCCATCAGACGCTCGGGAGGAATGGTATAGCCGAGTGCCGCATCGGGTGTCGTTACGATAGCATCGTACTTCCCTTCAAGAAGTCCCGACAACACCTTTAGCCTCTCATGCTCGTACTCATGGGAGGCTACAATGTTATAAAAGGTCAGGTCGCGGCCGACGAAAAAGGCCACACGAAGGCCGAATTGGCGCAAAAGGTTCTTTTGGCGCACACATTCCTTCTCGTCGGGGCAGATCAAAAGCGCCGCGCGCCGATCCTTCTGCTTCAGATCCTCAAGAAGGGAGGCGTACACCGCGTCGGTCGCTCCGTCGCAAAGCCCAGCGACGGCAATGGGGAGAAGCGTGCGCGCGCTTTTCTGCGCTTCGACAAGCTTTTTTAACTGACGGTATTCCCCGTCGGCTCGCACGCAATCGGTTAAGATATTCATAAGATCCTCGTTTCCAAAATCAAAAACGGTTATTTCGCGTTGCAGATCTGCATCGCGCCGTCCACGTCACCGCCGAGCATCTTTTCAAGTCCTGCGGCAAGCGTCGGCAGACTTTCCTTGAGGGAGGTCAGCTCCTCGTCCGAAAAGTGCGAAAGCACCCAGTCCGCAAGATCGTACTCGGGATTCGGCTTCTTGCCGACGCCCATTTTGATGCGCGGATACTCGTCTGTGCCGAGATGCTCATTGAGGCTCTTGAGACCGTTGTGACCGCCCGCACTTCCCTTGCGGCGAACGCGAAGGCGTCCGGGTTCAAGACTGATGTCATCCGAGATGACGATCACGTGCGATGCATCAAGCTTATAGAAGCGCATCGCCTCGCTCACGGCCTCACCCGAATGGTTCATATAGGTCTGCGGACGCATCAAAAGCACACGGACACCGCCGACCGTTGCCTCGCCGACAAGCGCCTTGAAGCGTGCGCGGTCGGTGCGTGCGCCGTATTTTTCGCAAAGGTAATCCAACGCCAAAAAGCCCGCATTGTGGCGGGTGGTGGTATATTGCGCGCCCGGATTGCCAAGTCCTACCACAAGATACGTGATCGGTCCTGTCTCCTCGCGCTTGGTTTCGATCTGCCGAAACAAGTCAAAAATGTTTGCCATGGGTACTCCTATTTACGGTTTCTCTTTCAACTAACAATTATATTATAAAAGCGTGAAAAAATCAACCGAATTTGGTGGTTTTGGCAATTGTTCACATAAAGTTTACAATTGGCGCGTTGGGATTTTTTTGAAAATATATGGCTATTTTGAATCAAATATGGTATAATAAAGAGCGCTCCGCACGGGCGGGAGTTTTTTCGTCGTGCGTAGCACAAAAGTTTTGTCAAAAATTTATTTTAATACGGAGGTATTTACCAATGGCAAAGAAGTATTGCTACCTCTTCTCCGAGGGTAACGCAAACATGCGTGAGATCCTTGGCGGTAAGGGCGCAAACCTCGCAGAGATGACCAACATCGGTCTTCCTGTTCCCCAGGGCTTCACGATTTCGACCGAAGCCTGCACTCAGTACTATGAGGACGGCCGTCAGATCAATGACGACATCATGGCCGAGATCATGGAGTACATCGTAAAGATGGAAGGCGTTACCGGCAAGAAGTTCGGTGACCTCGAGAATCCCCTTCTCGTTTCCGTTCGTTCCGGCGCACGTGCATCGATGCCCGGTATGATGGACACCATCCTCAACCTCGGTCTGAACGAGGAAGTCGTTGAGGTTATGGCAAAGAAGTCCGGCAACGCTCGTTGGGCTTACGACTGCTACAGAAGATTTATCCAGATGTACTCCGACGTCGTTATGGAAGTCGGCAAGAAGTACTTTGAGGAGCTCATCGACAAGATGAAGGAAGAAAAGGGCGTAAAGCAGGACGTTGAGCTGACTGCTGACGACCTCAAGGAGCTCGCTAACCAGTTCAAGGCCGAGTACAAGGCAAAAATCGGCGAGGACTTCCCCTCCGATCCCAAGGAGCAGCTGCTCGGTGCCGTTAAGGCCGTATTCCGTTCTTGGGACAACCCCCGTGCAAACGTTTACCGCCGCGACAACGACATTCCCTACTCTTGGGGTACTGCCGTAAACGTACAGGCTATGGCATTCGGTAACATGGGTGACAACTGCGGAACCGGTGTTGCATTTACCCGTGACCCCGCTACCGGTGAGAAGAAGCTCATGGGTGAGTTCCTGACCAATGCACAGGGTGAGGACGTTGTTGCAGGTGTTCGTACGCCTATGCCCATCGCTGAGATGGCAAACAAGTTCCCTGCAGCCTTCGAGCAGTTCAAGCAGGTTTGCGAGATCCTCGAGAACCACTATCACGATATGCAGGATATGGAGTTCACCATCGAGAATGAGAAGCTCTATATGCTCCAGACCAGAAACGGTAAGAGAACCGCTCCCGCAGCTCTCCAGATCGCCGTTGACCTCGTAGCCGAGGGTCACAAGACCAAGGAAGAGGCCGTTCTGATGATCGACCCCAGAAACCTTGACACCCTTCTCCACCCGCAGTTCGACGCAAAGGCTCTCAAGGCTGCTACGCCTATGGGTAAGGGTCTTGGCGCATCTCCCGGTGCTGCTTGCGGACAGGTTGTATTCTCCGCTGAGGATGCAGAGGCTTGGAAGAACGCAGGTAAGAAGGTCGTTCTCGTTCGCCTTGAGACCTCTCCCGAGGACATCACGGGTATGAAGGCCGCTCAGGGTATCCTGACCGTTCGTGGCGGTATGACCTCTCACGCAGCCGTTGTTGCTCGTGGTATGGGTAAGTGCTGCGTTTCCGGTTGTGGCGACATCGCTATGGACGAGGAAAACAAGAAGTTCACGCTTGCCGGCAAGACCTTCGTTGAGGGTGACTACATCTCCATCGACGGCTCCACCGGTAACATCTACGACGGTATCATTCCTACCGTTGACGCTGAGATCTCGGGCAACTTCGGCACCATCATGGGCTGGGCTGACGAGTTCCGTAAGCTCAAGGTAAGAACCAACGCTGACACGCCTGCTGACGCAAAGAAGGCTCGCGAGCTTGGCGCTGAGGGTATCGGTCTTTGCCGTACCGAGCACATGTTCTTTGAGGCTGACAGAATTGCCGCATTCAGAGAGATGATCTGTGCTGACACCGCTGCTGAGAGAGAGGTTGCTCTTGCAAAGATTCTCCCCTACCAGCAGTCCGACTTCGAGAAGCTCTATGAGGCTCTCGAGGGCACGCCCGTTTGCATCCGTTTCCTGGATCCCCCTCTCCACGAGTTCGTTCCCACCACCGACGAGGACATCGCTGCTCTCGCCGCTGCACAGGGCAAGACCGTTGAGGACATCAAGGCTATCATTGCATCGCTCCACGAGTTCAACCCCATGATGGGTCACCGTGGATGCCGTCTTGCGGTTACCTACCCCGAGATCGCAAAGATGCAGACCGCTGCCGTTATCCGCGCCGCTATCAACACCCAGAAGGCTCATCCCGATTGGAAGGTTCGTCCCGAGATCATGATCCCGCTGGTTGGCGACGTGAAGGAGCTCAAGTACGTTAAGAGCGTTGTCGTTGCTACGGCTGACGCTGAGCTTGCTGCTGCAGGCGTTGCTCTTGACTACGAGGTTGGTACGATGATCGAGATCCCGAGAGCATGCCTCACGGCTGACGAGATCGCTGCTAACGCTGACTTCTTCTGCTTCGGTACCAACGACCTGACGCAGATGACCTACGGCTTCTCTCGTGACGACGCAGGCAAGTTCCTCAACGCATACTACGACACCAAGATCTTCGAGAACGATCCCTTCGCAAAGCTCGACCAGACCGGTGTTGGTAAGCTGATGAACATGGCTATCACCCTTGGTAAGCCCGTCAACCCGAACCTCCACGTAGGTATCTGTGGCGAGCACGGCGGTGATCCCACGTCGGTTGAGTTCTGCCATACGCTTGGCCTCGACTACGTGTCTTGTTCTCCCTTCCGCGTACCGATCGCCCGTCTGGCTGCTGCTCAGGCTGCGATTAAGGATATGTAATCATATCCACCATAAAAAGAACCCTGCCGAACGTTCGGCAGGGTTCTTTTTTATGCCGATACCAAAAATTATGGTTGATTTTTCTCAACATTCATGGTACAATGAAGATAAGGATTCCAATTCTTTTCAGGGGGCTTCATTATGAAGGAATTAACATTCGATAAAAAAAGAATATTCAATTTCTCACAAAAATACGTTGAAAACCAAATTGCCGCGATCAAAAGAGAGTTTCGTGATCAGTGTAAGTATGACAATACGCTCTCCAAGGAATTCAAGGAGCATGTCTCAAACGTTGAAAACATCACGGTAAATTTCAGGCCCAAATACGGATACGACATGTATCTCTCCTTGGACTCTGTTTGGGTCAACTATGAATTTGATTATACGCTCTCTTATTATACGGATACCCATATTGTGGGAGACGTCAAGATCAATTCCGACGGAAAGGCGCATCTTTCCAACGTCCATACCGTAGGAGAGCACCGTTCCTCCGCAACCCAAAGCTCGGGGAAAACGCATTTTCAATCAACAAAGCTCAAGACCTGCGAATTGCACTTGGGCGCTGCGGCATCGACAGATTATGGCGGCGCAAACTATGTTGACGTAACCGATGCTCCCGCATCCTCGCTTCCCAAGGCCTTGGCACAGCTTGCTTATGCACCGATGACCTATGCAGACATCAATCAATTTCTCAAAATTTCTTCACTTCCCCAACACGTCTATGATGATTTAGCGAAAAGCGCCACCGATTTTCATAAAAACGACAATCCCCGCAATCTCACCATGTCCATAGACAACTATTATATTGATGAGTTGGAAATTACCTTCCTTCCCTACGCCTATGAATTTGACGTACAAACAGAATTTGAAGGGGAAACATATGGACAAAAGAATTTAACGAGCATTGCATCGATCACTTCAAGAGGGCCAAAAAGCTCGCACTATACCGACTATCTTGTCAAGGTAAAAGAAGCCGAGCTTAAATTTTATCATTCTGCCGTTCCAAAAGCAAAGAAAATATATCTGCTTGCCGCCATTCTTCCTGCGCCGACCTCGCTTGCGATCCTTTTGATCTTCGCCTTTGCCAAAGCATGGAAGCATGAGGCATTTCGATATACATATCTTTTTGCGAGCATCGGACTACTCGTTGTGAGTATTGCTCTCTGTGTTCTTTCTGCTCTCTTAATTTTTAAAAACCGATGGCTTCATGTAGAGGATAGCGTTTACAATCCAAGGAAATCGGTTTCCACGCTGGAAAAGGATCTCGATGCATTGGTAAAAGATAAAAGCAAAAAAACGCTTCGCGCATCCATCCACTACCTTACCCTAATCACAACATTTACCCTCGTCATTGGAGCAGGAATCGGTCTTATATTCCATGCTACGCAGGGAGAGCATTTTTGGCACACCCCCGAGATCGTCGCCACATACGAGGCGGAACACGAGGAGGCTCAATACAAGCTATCTATCATTTCCTGTGATAACGAAGGAAACGTAGAAGCCATAGAGGAGTCTGTTCGCAAAGATCTTTACGCGAAGGCGCTTTATCAAGGAAAAATTGAGAAAAAATCCAAGCAAGGCTGTAAAGTAACGCTGACGCTCAAGGAAAAGCTTTACGAACCGCCCCAAGGAAACTTCCGTGAAAATTATACCCTGACCATTTCGGATGATTATAAGCAGCTTGACGGTTTTGTGGACGTATCCATGCGAAGCGATGCCACGGTATTTTCCTCTGCGCTTCACTCCCCCGAATTGATAAACACCTACGCGGAATATAAAAAGGACGTAGCTACACTTCTTACCGTCACCGATTGTGACACAAACGGAGTGCTTGAGGCAACCTATACGCAAGTTAGCAGTGCGGGATATGCCGTTGTTTCCCTGAAGGGTGAAATTTTGACAAAGCTTCAGAGCAATGAGGTCTACATCCAATTTACAAAGCTTGAATATTTGGAAAAGACCGTGGACATCCCGCTCGATGATTCGATCGTTGCTTACGTGTCGGAGGATTTTTCCAAGCTCCAATTTAACGAGCTTGAACTGGAAACGAGCAAGAGCGATATTCGTTTTATCGATTCGGCCGAGGATCTCCAAAAGCTTGCCGACACCTCCGTGCTTGCCATCTTAAGAGGAGATATTGACTTCAACGGTACCAATGTCGCCCCTATTAAGAGCTTTAGCGGCGCGTTGATCGGCAACGGCCATACCGTCAAAAACTTTGTGCTCTCTCCCAAAGCCTCGGCAACTTCGGTAGGACTCTTTGAATCGATAAGCAAGAATGGGTTTGTTTACGATGTAAACATCGAAAACGGCCAAGCAAGCCTTTCGCAAAAAGGAAATCATGTCGGCTTGCTTTGCGGCGTAGCCAACGGTTCGCTCTTTCAAATTTCGGTTTCCGGTAAGGTAACGGCGCAGGGCTTTGAAAACGTCGGCGGGATCGCAGGATATTGCGGTGGAAAAACAAACCATCTTATAAGTAATGCCGAGGTTTTCGGTGGTACCTCATCCAATCCTTTAATTGGGAAAGTAAAATCTTAACGCATCCGGCCCTGCCGAGTTTTCTCGGCAGGGCTTTTTTGTAAAATCATACACTTTTTTGTCAAAAGGCTATTGACAAGAGTTACATTCTTTGCTATAATAATACGGTAAATTGAATAAATCCCGCAAAAGGGCGTCGGAATTTGCAAAAAAACCGATGTTTTCAGGGAACTCTGGAGAATCTCTTAGGAGTGCCGAAGGGGCAACGCGCAAGCTAAAACTCTCAGGCAAAAGGACAGAGCAGAATCTTTCACACTTCACTGTGACTGTACTATTCTTCGGAGCTGCATTTTGTTTGCGGCTTTATTTTTTGTCTATAGGAGGAAAACATGGACTTTTTACTCAAGATCGTTTCGACGATCAACACCTATCTCTCCAACTACATTCTTCTCTTCCTGCTCGTTGGCGTCGGTATCTTCTATACCGTTAGAACCCGCTTCGTTCAGGTTCGTTGCTTTGGCGAGGGCATGAAGAACGTGTTCGGCAACATCAAGCTTAAGGGTGGCAAGCAGGAGGGCGGAATGAGTTCCTTCCAAGCACTTGCTACAGCAGTTGCCGCACAGGTCGGTACCGGTAACATCGTTGGTGCCTGCGGCGCGATCCTCATCGGTGGTCCCGGTGCCATCTTCTGGATGTGGGTTATCGCCTTCCTCGGCATGGCTACCATCTACGCCGAGGCTGTTCTTGCACAGAAGACGCGCGTAACGAACGCAGACGGCACAGTCGAAGGCGGTCCCGTTTACTACATCAAGACCGCATTCAAGGGCAAATTCGGT
>SVRO01000028.1 GCA_015064795.1 Oscillospiraceae bacterium
CAGTTTTTCACCTAAATTGATACCCATATAAAAATTCTCCTTTCGGGATGTATTGTAGCTACGCTTATATTATACAGCATTTCATTTTGAGAAACAATAACTTGATATTTGAATTTTGGTTGAAGAGTTCAACCGATTGTAGAAAAATTGAATTTTCTTCTTCCCCGACGTTCCGTCTGGGGCAAGCATAGCGCGTGGACGTCCACCGCCAAAATGGCGCCGCCCGTCTCGCACCGTCCCTGCGCTCACGCTGGGACAAAATCGGGCAGAAGCCCGGCGGCAGTGCCGCTCCCACTTCTAATTTGCACTCAAATATTTATGAGAAAGGAGTGTTCCATTGGGCAGAACACAAACAGAAACACTTACGCTTCGGCTGACACCCGAAGAAAAGTTCTCTCTCCAGGAGAAACGGTGATCAAAGAGATTTCCACCGAAGCTATGAAACAGGTTGGGAGAGCGAGCGAGAAAGCCTCAGAGGTGATCGACCGCCGTATCATCCGGGACGAAGTTCTATGGTGGCTTCGGCTCATACTCACGGCGCTGCCGACGATATTGGTCTTGCTGTTATGGGCGTGCGTGGGCTTTACAACCTTGGGAACATAATCGAAAACGGTGAGGAATCCGAGGAAGAAAAGCGTGAGCGCGAGGCAAGGAACGCAGGTTCTACACTCGGTGCTGTCGTCGGTATCGCGGCGGGACTTGCACTTGGGATAGATGATGATACCGAAGATATTGAAAATGACGACTACGAAGACGTGGAAGAGGACGAAGGATTTGATATTTCGATGTGAGAAAGGGTGTGTATATGACCTGGAAGGAATTTAAGAAACGCGCTATCGCCATACTGAACGATGACCGTTCCTGTTTCCTTGAAGGCGAGGCACTGGAAGCCTGGAAGCAGCGGCAGAAAGAAATCGCCGAGATCAATGCCGAACAAGAACGTAAAGAAGCTGAGCTTATGGCGCATTGGTTTGAACAGGAGGCCTACGTTCACGGTAATTGGTTCAAACGGTTGATACTGCGAATGCAGTATATCCTCCGTGACAAGCATGGCGAAGGTAATCCGCCAACGATTCCCGATCATATTCGCATGGAAATCGCGCGGTGTCTGCTGCCGGATATCATTGAGTTTTGTGAGTCGGAGGAGGGAAAGCGGGAGTTTGAGGAGTGGAAGAAAAAGCGGTTGGATGAAGTTAAAGAAAAGGAAAAAGTTTCATAAGGAAATCCCGCCGAGAGTAACCAAAAGGTGCTCTCGGCGGTTGCGTTATAGACTAATTCATATTTTTATGATATAATATTTGAAAAGTACCCAATGAAAATCCGATTTCAGACACTTTACGGATGAAAGGCAGGTGAGAACGATGGATGCAAGCATTATAGAAAGCTATGTTGAAAAAGTGTATGGATACGCGGTAAATCACACCTATTCTCGCGAGGAGGCTGATGATCTGTCGCAGGAAATACTTTTTACAATAGTACGAGAATTGCCGAAACTCAAAAACGAGAATAAATTTGAACCGTGGCTTTGGGGAGTTGCAAGTAACGTAACAAAAAGTTTTCGGCGTCATATGGGAAAACAGCGCGCGATGTATTCCTATGACATTCCGGAAGATATAGCGTATGAAGAAGATTTTGACAACGAGCAAGAAGCTGTTTATGATCTGTTGCGCACAAAAATCGCAATGCTTTCTTCGATATATCGCGATATCATCGTTCTTTACTACTATGACAGCCTTTCAACAAAGCAGATATCCGAGCAATTAAGCATTCCCGAAGGTACGGTCACATGGCGACTTTCGGAAGCTCGGAAGAAACTGAAAAAGGAGTGTACCGAAATGAACGAAACCGCTCTTCGCCCAATAAAAATGAATATTGATATATACGGAACCGGTGAATATGATGATAAAATGGTGCCGTTTCCAAGCAAGTATATCAATGATGCGCTTTCTCAAAACATTCTCTATTATTCCTACGAAAAGCCCACAACGGTGGAGGAATTGGCAAAGCTATGCGGAGTTCCAGCGTACTATATTGAGGATAGAATCGACAATCTTTTGAATCGCGAAGCCGTTATTGAGGTGTCAAAAGGAAGATATCAAACTAATTTTATTATTTGGTCTGATAAGTATGGCATCTTCTGTGAAGAAAATGCAGAAAAAGCACTTTTACCGATTATGGATAAATTGGTGGGAGCTATCAAATTGGTTGCTAAAGAAGCTGCGAATGTTGATTTCTACAAGGCTGGTAAATCCGAGTCGGATCTGCTTTATCTTTACGGTATGCTGGCTTTCGATTATCTCAGCAGACATTATTGCAAGTTGCCTTTCCCCCAAATCAAGCAGAAATACGATGGATATTGGTGGAACTATATAGGCAGCGTGGAAACGGGTAAGCATCCGAGAACAAGAATCGGCAGCCAATTTTCTGCTAATCGCGGCAGCAGAGGAAATTGCTCTCATACGACTTGGTTCGGAATAAATGGCATTTGTTTTAGAAAGATGATGTTTGATACTTATATCAATGCTTGCGAAGACATTATTTTTGGTGGAAATTCCAAGGATAAAAATGCGGTTGCCAATGCAATACAGGACGGATATATTGTCAAAAAGGACGACGGAAGCTTCTTTGTAACCGTTCCATGCTTTACGGCAGAGCAGAAACGAGATTTTGATGTAATCGTAGAAACGCATTTTGCAGAGCTTATGCCCGAGTATTCAAGAATTGCGGAAGACTTCATTGCCGATTATAAAAAGTTATTCCCAAAGCATTTGAGTGATGATGTTGATCGAATGTGCCAAAATATGTTTTCAAACCTATACGCTACGATAGTTTCCTACGCACAGAAAAACAAAGATTTTGAAATACCATCAGAGAACTGCTATTGTGAAGTAATGATTCAACGATAAAACTTAACCGCCGGGAGTAACCGTAATGCTCACTCTCGGCGGTATTCTACTAATATCCCATTTTCATAAATAAACAAGAAATCCGAAAGCATCACCTACAGGTAATAATTTCGGATTTCTCTTGTTTGGGCTCATAGTACAAAAATGCAACTTATCAATTTTTAAATGTTAGTGCAGGTGGTCGATACAGACCTGATCTACGCCGAGCTCACGCATAAACACCTCTTATCTCGCAGTGCTCTGTTCTGTCGTGCTGATTCGTATGTAACCGATATTCTTTTTTCTTCTCCTTTTTATAAATTTTTATAAATTCAGTCAAACTTCGGAGGCTGATTTCCTTTCGAAGCCGAATACATCGAAGTATCGTCGTTAACGATCTGCGGCACCTTGCTCACGCCAAGGCGCGACGCGCCCGCATGCAGCATCGCGTACGCCGTCTCTCGGTTATCCACGCCGCCCGATGCCTTCACTGCGATCTTGCCGTCGACAGCTTTTGCCAAAAGCTCAACGTCGTGCACGGTCGCGCCGCCCGTTCCCATACCCGTCGAGGTCTTCACGAACGCCGCGCCCGCCTTGATGCAAAGCGCGCAAGCAAGCTCCTTTTCTTCGTCGGTCAGATAACAGGTCTCAATGATCACCTTTACCGCGGCATCTCCCGACGCATCGACGACGGCTTTGATATCGTGATAGACCAACTCGGCATTTCCCTCTCGCAGAGCGCCGATATTGATCACCATATCGACCTCATCGGCGCCGTCGGCAACCGCCTCTGCCGTTTCAAACGCCTTGACCGACGTTTTGTTCGCACCGAGAGGAAATCCGATCACCGTAGCGGTCTTGACTCCGCTTCCCTTCAGCGTATCGCTGACAAGCTTAACGTGAACGGGGCAAACGCAGACCGACGCCGCGCCGTATTTCATTGCCTCCTCGCAAAACTCCTTGACGACCGATGAAGGCGTATACGCGCGAAGCACCGTATGATCACAATACGCCGCATATCCCTCATCATAACCATTCTTCAACAGATCCTGAATATTTTTCATTTTATTTCTCCTTTTTTATGTATAAAAATTTTTTATGTATAAAAATTCAAATCGTTACAAATCCATCCCGCGCATACATAGCCGCGCCGAGAATAACAGCGTTGTCCATACTTTGACAGCGAACGATATCATACTCTCCTTTTACCGACATAAACGCCAGCTCCTCGGCATGCTTTCGGATCGGTGCCAAGACGATCTCTCCGCTGTTGGCAACACCGCCGCCGATCGAAACGCGCTGAATGGCAAAGCAAGTAATAAAATTAGAAAGCGCGATGGCGTAATGTCTCGCCCAACGGTCGATCTCGGCAAGCGAGAAGGCGTCGCCGTCCTTTGCCGCCAAGCAAAGATCGACACAGCGAACCGCATCGGTCCTTCCGTCGAGCCGCCTATAAAGAAGCGAATCGGTGGGAATATAATTTGGAGTACGCAAGCGCTTCTCCCAGAACGAGCCCGCGCAAATTGTTTCCATCCGAACAACGTCGGTCGAGCCGTCCCACGAAGGAATAAACATCTGCCCCATATACGCGCCGCCCGTTCCCCATCCGTCATAATTCTTTCCCTTGATGAAGAGCGCGCCGCCGCAGCCCGTTCCGATATTGGTATAAAAGAAATAATCAATGCCCTTTCCCGTTCCGAACAGCACCTCGGCATATCCTCCGCAGACGGTATCGTTCACGACGGTAGTAGGAAGTCCAAAGGTCTCCTCAAACCAAGTCTTCAAGGGGAATTGATCCCAACCGTCGACATGTACCGAAGCATACGACACCCCCGTACGGCTATCAAGGATACCGCCAAATCCAACACCGATCGCAACGGTTCGCTCGCACATCAAACGGGGAAGATTTTCCTCAATCCAATTTCGAATATCCACAGCACCGTTCGGAAGCGGGATTCTCTCCGTGATCAGGTCAATCAGCCGTCCGTTCTCGTCAAACGAAGCCAACTGTTGCTTCGTTCCACCGATCTCAACTCCAATATACTCTTTCATCGTATACCTCCTGGATAATACTACAAGATAACCCCTTACGGGCTGTCTTTTTTATTTGATTGATTTTGCTCTTACGCGATCATCTGCGTCAATCCGACGATCAGCGGCATGGTGATCATCGAGAGGAGCGTTGACAGAGAAACCAGGCGCACCGATAGCTCGGTATCTCGGTTGAATTTTGCCGAAAAGATAGTCGTCGTCGCGCCAACGGGGGCACTCGCTCCAATAACCAATACTGTAAGAACGTTACCGCGAATCCCACACAGATAAAGGACGGCGAGCAAAATCAACGGATAGACGATCAGTCGCATCGCCATACAGAAATACGACCAGCCGTCGCGAAATGCAGCCAAAAGATCTGCCTTACCGAGGTAATAGCCCACCATCAGCATCGGCAGGGGAAGATTGAGCGCGGAGAGCGCCGACAGAGCGTCGGTAACGAGTGAAGGCAGTCGGATTCCTGCCGTATCCCCGAAACGAACGTAGAGCGGCGAGGTAAAAATCAACAAGCCGACGGCAACGCCAATGATACCGGGATTGAAGAGAATCTTCTTCCAATTCATATTCTTCTGCTCCCCACTCATATCGACCAGTCCCCACGTCCAAAGCGCGATGTTGAACACGGCGAGAAAAACTGCCGCATAGAGCGCGCCCTCGTGACATTCGGGAGTATCAATCAACGCCTGCGCCAAGGGAAGCGCGATGAAGCCCGCGTTGGAAAAGACCGCCGCAAAGCGCATAACGCGTCGTTTGTTCTCATCCTTAAAGCGGAAGAGCAAATAAACCGAAAGAATCATGACCACGTGCAGCAGCACTGCGACGGTGGCGACGATGGCGATATTTTTGAGGATTCCCAACAGCTCTGCCTTGGTGTAGACCGTTGCGCTGAACGCGTTGATGATGACGCAGGGCGTAACGAAATACATCACGATATCCGCCATACATTTGTTCGCTTCCTCGGTCAGAATGCGGATCTTTTGACAGATAAATCCCAGCGCGATAATAATAAACAGCAGTCCGACCTTTTGGGCAACCGCCAAAAAGCTATCCAGAAAATCCACAGTGATGCCTCCTTACAGCGTGACGTCAAATTCTCTTTTGAGAAGTGCGAGGATCTCGTGACGGTAGGGCATCGAGCGGGATGAGCCGAGGCGAGTGACCGAAATGGCGGAGGTGCAGGTTGCAAACTTGAGCGCCACGTCCACGGGCAAGCCCTCCGCTATGGCGGTGGCAAAGCCGCCGTTGAAGGCGTCTCCCGCGCCCGTCGTTTCCACCGCCTTCACCTGGATGGCGGGAACGGTGAGCTCGGTTGTTCCGTCGGTGTAATATACACCGCGGATTCCCAGCGTGATCACCACGTGCTTGACACCCATTTCAAAAAACTTGGCAGCCGCAGCACGGCAGCCTTCGATGCTGTCTACGTTCACGCCTGTGAACTGCTCCGCCTCGGTTTCATTCGGGGTGACATAATCGACGCCGTCAAACAGCTCCTTGGGAATGTCGATAAAGGGAGCGGGATTGAGGATAAAGGGCTTGCTGTATTTTTTCGCCAGCTCCTTGGCAGCAATGACGGCATCGACCGTGGTTTCAAACTGAGTCAGAACGGCATCGCAGTCGGCAAAATCCTTTTCGGCAGCCCGTACGTTCTCTTCCGTAACAAGCTCGTTTGCCGCAAAGATGACGATGATGCGGTTTTGCGCGTCCCTCTCGTCGATCTCAATGAGAGCACTTCCTGTCTCACCGTCAGGATCCACGTGGATATATTCCTGACTCATCCCCTCGGTTTCATAGTGCTTTTTCAGGATCTGACCCAGCACGTCATCTCCACGACGGCTAATATTTTTCACCTCCGAGCCCGCGCGATGCGCCGCGGTGAGCTGATTGCTTCCTTTTCCGCCCGGACCGAGGCGCAAGGTCGAACCTTTCGTCGTTTCACCCGCAACGGGAAGATGCGGCGCAAAGCCGGTTATGTCAACGATCAGCGATCCCGGACCTATGATCTTTGCCATAACAAATTCTCCTTTCCATTAATTCTTAGGCGCGCCCGTGATAATGACGATACCTGCGGACGTGCCGAGACGATCGGCTCCTGCGTCGATCAATGCCTTCGCGTCCTCGTAGGTTCTAATACCCGAGGAAGCCTTAAGCTGGACGTTGCCGCTAAGGTTTGCCTTCATCAGCCGAATATCCTCCACCGTTGCGACACCTGCGGAAACACCAGTGCAGGTCTTGACGAAATGCGCGCCCGCCTCGCAGGATAAACGAGTCGCCAGAGCCTTTTCCTCGTCGGTAAGCAGACCCGTTTCAATGATGACCTTCACGGTTTTGCCCTTGGCGGCCTTGACGACGGCAGCGATTTCATCGCGAACGTAATCGACGCAACCGTCCTTGAGCTTTCCAACGTTAATGACCATATCAAACTCGTCACAACCGAGCGTGTAAGCTTCCTCGGTCTCCGCAACCTTGATGGCAGTCGTGTTTCTGCCGAGAGGGAATCCGATCACGGTACAGATCATAACGTCACTGCCCGCAAGAAGCTCCTTGGCGAGCGCGATGTCACAGGGGTTGACGCAAACCGACGCAAAATTCCATTCGCGTGCGTCCGCGCAAAGCTTTTCAATGTCTGCCTTAGTGGCAAAGGGCTTGAGATTGGTGTGGTCTATGTACTTGTTCAATGTTTTCATAGTTCTGTTTTCCTTTTAAATTTTAAATAAGTTCATTTAGTATCGGGCGATCAGTCCTCGTCGACTGTTTTAAAGGATTTTCCCCAAAGCTTGAGACGCGTTTCATAGGCGTCGTTGAATCTCCAATCTCTCCAAAAGGTGAGAATGCACATATCATCGTCGGAGTCACGGTTGTCCAGCGCGTGGAAACAGCCCGCGGGAATGAAGATGACCTGACCTTCGGCGATCTCCACGATCTCGTCGTCGAGCTTGAGCTTGCCTTTGCCCGAGAGGATGTAATAAATTTCGTCCTCCTCGTGTGCCGCGCCACCGAGGGCGTAGCCTGCCTTAACGGTTCCGTGGTTGATCTGAATCACGTCGTCTCTGCCCGTGATGACGTGGTCGAGGATCATTCTCGATTCGTATTCCTGTCCGAACACAAGGGGCTTGACGTTCTTAACGTCCACCTGAAGAGGCGGTAATTTTTTCTTTTCCATGGTTTGCTTCCTTTCTTAATCGTCAAACGCGATCATTGCTTTGATCTTTTCATTATAGTATTTTTCTTCGTGCTCAAAAATATCAAGGGAATCCTTGAAGGGAATGTGATGGGTAAAAACGGGTGTCAGCTTGACGGGGTTCGTTCGCATGATCTCACAAACGGCGGGGGAGTTTCCGTCGCGGCCTGCCGCGCCGACCATCGAAAGATGGCCGAGCACCAACGGATCGATGGGAAGGTCGTCCACGTTTCTCTCATAGAAGCTGATGACCGAGATACGGGCATATTTTGCCGAGCAGGCAATGCTATCCCTGAGCGCCGAGGCAGAGCCCGACGTCTCGACGACAAGGTTTGCTCCTTTTTTGCCGAGAGAAAGCTCCTTGATCTTGGCAACAGCGTCCTCCTTCTTGCCGTTGATGACGTGATCGGCACCAATTTCGAGACCGATCTTCAGCTTCTCGTCGTTTCTTCCAACGAGAATGACCTCACCTGCTCCGTAGTATTTCGCCAGCCAAACCGAGACCATACCGATCGCGCCAGTACCGAATACAACAGCCGTGTCGTCCTTCGTCAGCGTCACACCGCGGAATGCGTCGTATGCGATGCTGGCAGGCTCGATCAAAGCGCCCTCGTCCATGGAAAGTTCATCGGGAAGGTGATAGACGTGCCGCTCGGGCATCTGCATATATTCCGCGTAACAGCCGTCCCAAGCATTGACGGTTCCAACCGACCAAGTCGAGGGGCATTTCATATAATCCTTTCTTTTGCATGCCTCGCAAACACCACACGCAACGAAATTGTCGGCGTAAACGCGATCGCCGACCTTAAAATCCTTTACGTCGGGACCCACCGATTCGACAATGCCTGCCCACTCGTGACCAAAGCGACAGGGATATTTGATTTCGCCAGAGCGAATGAAGCTGCTCTCTCCCGTGTAGATCGATTTGTCGGTGGCGCACACACCCGTGCGGCAAACCTTAGCAACGATCATATCCCCTGTGGCTATGGGCTTGGGCACGGTTTCCATACGGGCGTCGCGAGGACCGTATACCGTAATTGCCTTCATAGTTTCTTTACTCATAATTGTTTAATTGTTCTCCTTATTGTATATCATTGGATGTTGATTCCTGAATCGAAATCGCGATACGGAACCGAAAGGTTGAGGTTGCGGGAATCTGCGAGAAATAACCCTTTTGCGCCGCCTTGTCTGGAGCATCAAAGGGTGCCGTGCAGGGCTCGGGAGCAAGGTTGTAAATTCCTTGAAACTCTCCGTTGTTGAGCCAAACGCCGAAATAGGGGAGTTTGGTCTCATCAAAGCGGAAGAAAAGCTCTCTGCCGCTTGCGTAGCGAACACCAAAGAAGCCCTCGGGCATGGGATCAAGATAATAAAATTTGTACGCCGCTCCCGTGTAAGGAGCAAAGCCCGTCAGGGTATCGCGCGGAAGCGTATCGTGCCTGTATCCGTCGGTGGCAAAGACCATTTCGATGGGATCTTTCTCTCCAAACGGTGACAAAAGACGCATACCCTCCTCTCCTCGAAGCATGACGTGACCTGCCCAGATAAAATCAAAAGGCGTGTCTCCTTCATTGGTAATCGCGTAATCCACCGTAATCGTACCGTCGGGCGCGGGAGCTACCGTTTTTTGATAATGAATCGGGAAAAGAAGGGAGTGGGCAGAAAGAATCAGCTTGTTTTCCTCCACGTGTGCCTCGTACGGCAAGCGACAGCACTCTCCATGATCAGGATAAGTAATTCCCTTATATGCCCCTGCTTCGGGAGTATAGGGATCGATGGTTGGGAACATATCGTCAACGGCGCTGCACTCGGAATCGACGTAGCTTCCATCCACCGTCAAAACCCGATAGGATTCACCGTCCCGCGTCAAGAGAAGCTCTCGATTGGTTGCGAGGTCGATCAAAGATGCCATTTTCGCACCGTCATTCGGCAAAAAGGTGGCGCGAAGCTCATCACTTTCGACTACGATAGCCTCTCTGTTCTTATAGTTTGCGCGCGCGATCATGCCAGCACCTTAAGCTCCCCCTGCCGCATCAGCAGGTAGGGAATCTCGGGGCAAAGCGACTCGACCTCGGTTATAAAATCGTAGGGACTTCCGAAATGTTGCGCGAAATTCCAATAGTGACAGGGCACGGCAAGCTTCGGCGCGAGTGCCTTGACCACACGAGCCGCCTCGGATGCGTTCAGATTGCCAAACGCTCCGTTAATGGGAAGAATCAGCAGATCCACATCTTGAATTCTTTCGTCGTCCAGCCAATCGGGGCGATACGCAGTGTCCCCCATCATATAGATCCGCTTGCCTGCGACCTCAAACAGAAGTCCAATGGCATCCGGTGTGTCGGCACCGTGATCACAACGAATGGCGGTCAGCTTGGCGCTTCCAAGGTGTGACGTATCTCCCACCGACAAAAAGCTGAGATTTTCCTTGATCCCCAAGCGCTCGCACTCTGCCGCGGTGTCTTTCGCGCCGACAAATTTGGTCGTTCCGTTGGCAAGCAGGAGCGGCACGCTGTCGGGGTCAAAATGATCGAAATGCGCATGAGACGCTACGAGATAATCGAAGATCAACTCGTCCGCACCGAGAATGTGGGGCATCAGACGCTTGAAGCCGAAATATCGCTCACAACAATCCGAAAGGTACGGGTCAACGGCAATCAGTTCTCCCTCATGCGTTTTGAGCACAAAGCCTGCCTGACCGAGAAAGAATACGCCGACCTCACCTTCCTTGATGGGCGTTCCCGTCACTTTCATTGCAAAATTTCCCATCGTTTCCTCTCCGATCTGTCAAAAGTTTCTCGCATAGCCGCCGCAGGTCCAGCCACCGTCCACGGGCAGAATCGCACCTGTGATGTAGGATGCCGCGTCGGATGCCAAAAATGCCGTTGCGCTCGCGATCTCATCGGGCACGCCCTGACGTCCCATCGGGATGTGGGAAAGCAATCCCGCCATGGCGCTGTTATCGGTCCAGAGCTTGTTGGTAACGGCAATACCGATGGTGCCGGGACAGATGACGTTTGCGCGGATGCCCTGCGGTGCCAGCTCCATGGCAATTGCCTTGGTGAAGTTGATGACCGCCGCCTTTGCCGCTGCAAAGGCGCATTGATTGCGCAGAGGCACCATGCCGACAATCGAGCTGATGTTGACAATACTTGCGCCCTCGCTCATGTAAGGAATCGCAAGCTTGGTGCAGTTGTAGGTACCGTCGAGATCGACCTTGAGAATGGCATTCCACCATTCATCGCTGAATTCGTCTACGTGCTTGCGCTGATCGGGTCCTACGTTGATCCCCGCGTTGTTGATGAGCACGTCAATCCCACCGAGATCTTGCGCGATCTGCGCCATCGTGGCCTTGACCGCCTCGCAATCGGTGATGTCAAAATCATAACCACGCGCGACGTATCCGTTTTTCGTGATCTCGTCCACAACGGTCTGCGTTCCGCGCAGATCGCAAACGGCTATCTTTGCGCCGTCCTCCGCAAAGCGGTGTACCATTGCCGAGCCAAGACCGCCTGCCGCGCCAGTAACGATGACAACCTTGTTTGTAAAATTCAGTACCATAATTCATCCTCCGTTGTTGTTTGTATGCTTGTCAGATTTCCAAAAGCAGCTTCATTGCTCTGCCTGCTTCCAGATCGGCAAACGCCGTTTCCCATTCGGTCAGCAGCCGTGTTCCGATCATGGGAGCGACCTTCAGCTTGCCGCTTGCCATCAGGGAAAGCGCGATATTCCAGCCGTTGTAGCTGGAGCTCATGTTGAACTGAACGTCGAGCACCTTCATCATGGCCTCGTTCCAAGGGAACTCGACCATAGGCGCGCCCGTCATGCCGATGGCGCACAGACGTCCCCATTTACGCAGAACCCGAATACTCGTTCGGATCGCACTTCCCGCCCCCGATGCCTCGACCACGAGGTCAGTGCCAATCTCGGTTTCCTGCATGATGCGTGCCACAGCGTCTTCCTTGAGCACGTCGATAAATACGTCGTAGCACTCCAGCTCGTCGGCGATCTTCAATCGGGTATCCACATCGCTCGTGCAGCCGCAAAGAATGATCTTTCCCGCGCCCGAGATCCGCGCCATCTGCGCGGCAAGCAGGGCGATCGGACCTACCCCCATAATGACGACGTTATCGCCGGGAGTTACGTGTGCGCGTTCAAGGAGCTGATGCGCTACGATTGCCGACGGCTCCGCCATGGCGGCTTCTTTCAGAGAAACTCCCTCGGGAACCTTGTGCAAGAGCTTTTCGGGCATCACCACGTAGGTCGTAAAGCAACCGTCGATGCCCCATCCGATCGAGCGCTTATCCATACAGTTTTGAATGTGCCCGTTTCGGCAGAGATAGCATTTGCCGCAAGCCTTATTGTGAGGCTCACCAACCACGGCGTCTCCTTTTTGATAGAGCGTAACCTTGCTTCCGACTGCCTCAACGACGCCGGAAAACTCATGACCGACGATCACGGGTGGATAATAAGTGAATTGATCGTGGAGAATATGAATATCGGTTCCGCAGATGCCGCCGTAGGCAACGCGAATCAGAACCTCGTCCTCTCCGTAGGTAGGCACGGGACGCTCCTCCAGTGAGAAAAATCCCTCGCCTTTTTGCGTTTTGACCAAAGCCAACATCGGTATTTCCTCCATATTTTTTATTTGCCGTATTTACATTTGAATAAAGATATGCTATAATACAATTATAACACGACGAAAGTGATAATACCGTAAATATATCACCAATAAATATAACTTTTATGTCACTTTTAGGAGGAAGAATGATTTACCTACCGACCCTTCTGCCCCTAATGGAAAATTCGGAGCAGATTTATACCGAAATCAACTATGACAAACGCTTCACGGGCATGAACGACATCACACGCGATGGGGATCATATTCACGATTTCTTTGAGATTTATCTAAATCTAAACGGAGATGTTTCCTTCCTTGTGGAGGATCATGTGTATCCAATCCACCGAGGAGATATTATCGTCACAGCACCCAATGAAATTCACCGCTGTCTGTATCATAGTGATTGCGTGCACGAGCATTTTTGCATATGGATTCGTCCGCTTCCGTTTGCAACAGATCCCTTGCGGGCGCAGTACGCGAAAAACAAGCTCCTCGCGCTCCCCGATGAGAAAAAGGAGCGAATCATCGAGGCGTGCTTCGCATTTTATAAAAGTCGAAGCGAAGAGTCACCCCGTCCGTTTGCTACGGTCAAAAGCTTTTTTGAGATTCTTGAGATTCTTTGCACCGACCGATACGATACCATCGAGGCGCAGAGCCTGCCAACTGGCTTTTCGGAGATCATTGAGTATATTTCACAGCACTATACCGAGCCGACCTGCAATGTTTCGCACATTTGCAATACCTTTTATCTTTCCAAAAGCACGATCTGTCGACGGTTTCGTCAAATTTTCCAGACCACACCATCTGATTATATCGAGGCAAAACGATTTTCCGAAGCGAAAAATCTGCTGGGCGCAGGACAGTCGGTGCAAAGCGCCTGCCTGAACAGCGGCTTTTCCGATTGTTCTTACTTTATCATGCGATTCCGAAAAAAATTCGGCATCACGCCCTATCAGTATCAAAAGGAATTTTTATAAACGAACGCGTTTGTTCTTTCCATTGCAAAAATAAGACGCCACCATGGCTATCGTTTTTACACATAATATCTGCGTCGGTGAAGCCAAGCCATCCATCAAAGTCGCAACCTTATAATTCTTTTTGACGCATAACCGTCCGAGTTCTGACCGGAGATCCAGTCCTTGAGATCCTGTTCTTCTTCCTCTGTGAGGGGACTGTTGTCTGTACGGTGATACATCCGTAGAGCTCACCGTTTCGGCGTTCAAAATCCCAATCAGCGTAACGAAGCTTTTCGGAGACACCATTGTTGCCGTGGAAGTATTCTGACATATTAGATTCATCACTGGCATTATACTCCATCAAACCCTGACGGATAATATCTTCGTGACGAGCTGCAAACGTGGCATCTTCCTCATATCCGTCCTCATCGACATCACCGTAGCTATCTCTGCTGTGTACTTGAATAGTCAGCGGACAATAGTATTTGGTTGTAACCGACGGGGGATAGGCTTCGGTAAGCATTCTGTTGAGCTGCTCATAGGAGGCGAGACCTTCGACCTTGATTGTGCTTTCAAACTCTCGTCTGTTCAGATACGGGAAATTGTGCATCAGAGCGATTGTGTCGTTGAACGTGTGGAAGCGGAAGCCTGTGGGGATTGTTTTGGCTATGGCTTTTCTACGATACCATGGCATTCCAGCGTGAATGAGAGAGCTTTGTCGGATTCCTCATTATATTGGTTGTATAATAAAAGTTGGGGTAGCCCAACAGATAAGTTCAAAAATTAACAAAAAAAGAGAGCATATCTGAAAGAAATCTGATAAAATAAAGTTACCACACAAAATTTATCGGAGGATTCGGATATGCTCGCTTCTTATTATACCAAAGACCTGATAATAAAAGTCAAGCCCTAAAATTTAAAAAGTCCAAAAAATTTTGGACGTGAAAGTAGGCATAACAACAAGACCACCGCAAAGAAATATTTTGGCTCTATGTCAATAGTTTTCTTTACCCCAACTATTAACATAGAGCCTTTATTTAACACTATATTGTCATGTATAAACAAGAAATCCGAAACCATCGCCGATTGGCAATAATCTCGGATTTCTCATGTTTGGCTCCCCTGCAGTTGGTTGCGCCAACTGCTTATGGACATTGAACCAGTGACATCCCTGAAGCAAACGGCACTCCGTGCCTTATTGTGGCTCTTCTGCTTAGCCACAGCTTCAGAGCATGTCAGAAAAGCAAAGCAAAACGGAATGACTATTGCCGAAAAAGCCTTGTTTTACAAGGTTTTTGGGCTTTTTGCTGTTGCAAATTCCGTTTTGCCCTACTCATTTTCGAACCATCGACCCCTATGTAATTTATCAAGATTTTCCGTAACATTAACATTTGATGTCGATATATAAAGAAATCACCTTCCATCGAACATTTTCGGTTCAGATTGGAAGGTTGATTTTTATCCAAAGGCAGTATTTATTTTTTCAAAACGATAACTTTATTGCTCCAAGGATTCGGGTGCAATATTGCTTTCATCCAACAAAAGCGTGTAATATCTTCCGATACGGATTCCCATAGATCCCAGACCGTCCGCCGTTCTGTCTGCATAATTCATGCCGAAAAACCGATATCCATTACCGCCGTCATAGGAAAGCTCATAAGTCGGGTCACAAAAATACTGTTGTCCATCCAAGGTTACAATCGACCAGGAGTGTCCGATCGTATCCGTGCTGTCACAATGCGCCAACGTTGTCTCGATTCCTACCTGCGTTAAAAGCTGATTATAGACATTTGCAAACGTAATACAAACGCCGCTGTTATTCAAATATGCATAATAGTTTTCTTTGCGCTCAAACTCCGTCAATGCACTGTAATCATAGGTCATGCGCGAAGAAAGGGCGTGATAAATATTTTTCGCCATTTCCGCATCCGTCTGGCCGGGCTTGGCTGCAGTTAACATCTCGTTGGCTGCTTCAAAGAATTGCCCCTTGATCTTTTCGAAGGTCTCTTTATCGTACTTGTATTGAATGGAAACGGTACCCTTTTCATGATCATAATGCCGGAAGTATTCAAACGGTTCTGCAACTGCATTATAAAGCGGCAATTCATAGTATATAATTGTTGAGAGCATCTCCGCATACTGTTCATCGGGACAGGGGAATTCGGTTTGATAATTCAAGAATGCATCCACAAAACCCACATAAAAGACCGCAAAATCATTTCCCATGAATTCAATCGCTTCCATAGAGAGCATAAATGCGTTATAATAATACTTGCCATCCACGATCATTGTGTCCATATACTTTGGCAAGGGTGTGGAAGGATCATACAAGTTTTCGGGTGTATCCTGCGGTCTCAGATCGGGAGCACTGTAACTATTCTCTGCGTTTTTACCGATCGTAATTGTATAAGGTGTGAAATACAGTGTTTCAAAATCATCACGGTAAAATGCAAATGTACCTGCAGCAGTAATGGTTTGTCCGATATATAAAGCTTTTTCGATACCGTCAAGCTTGGGATCGAACATCGCAATTCTTGTTTGCTCAGGAAATACAGACGGATTGTCCAAAAAGTACTCGAAGTTTATGTTAAGCGGCTGGATCGGTTGGATATACCATCCCTGATCGTCACAGTTGATATTGCCGACAATCACAACGCCGCCGATCGTATCGATGTCAATGGGAGTAACCGGTACGAAAGGCTCCGGCTCGGGATATTGTGTATCGCTCTGTATCGTATCGAGCGTATCCACACCTGATGTTTTTCCCTCATTGGTATCTGTCTGATCTAATATATCAACCGTACAGCAGCCGGTACAGATGCTCGAACACAGTAAAATCAGCATCAACAGAAGCGAAATTGTTTTTTTCAAGTTCATTCTATATACCTCTTTCAAGTAAATTTAATAACACAACATTTTATATCATCGTGTCCAGGGTTCACTTTATTATAACCGAATCCGCGTTACAAAAGCGTTACAAACACACAAACGCTTTTCCCCCCAAAACATATTCCATCCTTACAGAAAGCAAAAAAAGTAGACCGATTGATCTGCTTTCTTTTTTGCTCCCCCAACTGGACATTGAACCAGTGACATCCCTGAAGCAAACGGCACTCCGTGCCTTATTGCGCAAGTTTGTCTTGCGACGTTTCACACGCCGCATTTGCTGCGCAAACCGACAAACATTGCGTCAGCCGCGCTTTGCGCGCTGTCTGCTAAGTATAAGGTATCACCGGTCG
>SVRO01000029.1 GCA_015064795.1 Oscillospiraceae bacterium
ATTTTTCCAAAATGCTCGCCGTCGGTCAGCACAAGGCCCTCCCCGGCGTAAAGTGTAATTCTTGTTTTCATAAAATCCTCCTTCTTATACAAGTGAAATAGTCCAGTTCGGCTTGCTGTCCTGCAGGCTTTCCCAGCCAAGACGATTGAGGGTTGGTTTAAATATCTTGTTATCGTATTCGCCGTAAGGCCCTATCTCGAGCGAAAGTGTGTATCCTTCCTCGATCGTGATCGACGTTTTGTTTCCGCTATGAAGTGCAAAGTTGCTTACGGAATCTCCGTTCGCATCGTAAATCGTCACATCAAGACCGACACCTGCGCCCTCCCCGGTCTCAAGATGCGAAAGCTCGTAGGTGCCTTGAGGCAATGCGCCCGGGGAAAAAGAAATGTATCCCACACTTGTTTCCGTTCCGCCGCTTACGGTCACCGAGCCGTCTTGGTTATCGGTGACGGTATAGCCCTTATTCGCAAGAAAATCCGCATCAAAGGAGGGGGAGAGCTGTATGTTTCCGCTGCCAAACGCCGCTTCCACCGCCTCCTTCGAGAGCGTGAGCGTCTTGCCCGTGGCTGTGTCCGAAAGACAGCAAATCACGTTCTCAATACTATTGCGCGATAGCTTGGGAGCTTGACCAAGACTAAGATCTTGCCCGATCACGCTATCCGTTAGTACGAGATTTTCAATCTTAGAACTGAGTACAAATGTTCTGTCAAAAGTACAAGACTCCCTCACACCACGCAAGGATATATCCTTAATGTTTGCCATGTTATAGAAAGTCAGATCGAATTTTAGGGCAGAGCTCGCATCAATTTCAGGTAAATGCTCGATTTTGCTCCCATGAAACATACCAGCCATGACCACCATATCCGAGGTGATTAAACGCACATTGTTCTTTTCCAAAATTCCCTTGAGATTGGTTATACCAGATTTATAAAAAGCCTCCTGATAGCCCTCCCACGTGTTACTTGAACCCTTCAAATCGTACTTAGGCGAAAATGTTTCATCCGTCCAATACGGGCCTCGAAAGGCGTGTGCGTAATCATTTCGCTGTCCGTTGACTTGAAAAGCATCCCAAAAGGCATCTCGCCCGGCGCGCTTGCCCGCTTCATAGACCTTGGGCTCATTTTGGGCAATTTCCGTCAATTTTTCGATTACGTTCATGCCATCTCACCTCCAATCAGAGAGGCTTGCAGGTCAAGAATGTGATCCAGACCCTCTTCCAGATCGCCAAGTCGCTCGTTAAGTTGTGATTCGATGTGAGATTCAAAAAGCAGGAGATCCTCAGGTGTAAAGTAATCGACACCGCGTACGGGGGTATAGCCATTGGAAGCACTTGGGAGGCGGAAGGTTAGATGGATACCGCTTTCCTTTTGGGATTTGATTACATCGGGTGTGGAATACTCGGGAAGCGTTTCCAAGGAAACGCTCATGTTTTCGATTTCTTTTTTTGCATCTATGGCATCCGCCTTTGCCCGAAAAACGTCGTTGACCCATGATGTATAGGGGGCGGGGGGATCGCCCGGCTCCGCCAAGGAATCGGCAATAAAGGTGTGAAAAACGGCCGATTTTACGAGTTGATCTCCAACGTAGTAGGTAAGCTCGCACTTCCCCTTGCCCGCCACCGAGGTGTCGGCGGCACTGACCTTCCATATGAGAAGGTTATCCTCACGAACAGTTGCACAGGGGTAGGGGTGGGATTGCTCGGGTAGCTCTGCCAAAAGCTCGGCGTGGCCTTCGCCGTAGATTTCTCGCCAGGGGCCGAGATCAAATAGGATCTGTCTTGCGAAATTTTCGCCGCGACGGCCGAGGTCGACTGTCAAAAAATCCTTTGCCAATATAGATTTCATGTAATTTCCTCCTTTAAAAATATGAGGGAAGCCGCAGAGAAAAAAGAGGGAAGGGCGTCGTATGATGCCGTTTTTCTCTCTGCGTTGCCTTATTATAACCGAATATATCTCGATTGTAAATGTACAAAACGATGCTTATTTTGGGAGATAAAAATGTAAAATGAAATTATATTTTAGGATAGAAAAGGAGAAACGTGGCATAAAATAAAAATAAGGAAGAGCGGCAAATCAAAAAAATCAAAAATTCTCTTTACAAACCTGTGATTTTATGGTAAAATAAGACAGAAATCATACAAAAAAGGCGCAAGGAGTGACAATTATGCACAAAAACCCTGTAATAACTATTGCCCGTCAGTTTGGAAGTGGCGGGCATCAAGTAGGAAAACGAGTGGCGGAGCTTCTCGGAATCAAGATGTACGATAAGGAGCTGATACAGCTCGCGTCCGAGAAGAGCGGCTACCATCCCGATGTGCTTTCGGAGGCCGATGAAAAGGCGGCAGGCAGTCTTTTGTATACGCTTGCCATTGGCTCGTCGCGTTTTGGGGGATTCTCGGGCAATTACGATATGCCGATCAACGATAAGCTTTTTATTGCACAGAACGAGATCATCCAGGAGCTTGCTAACGAAGAGCAATGTGTGATCATCGGTCGTTGCGGTGACTATGCGTTGCGCCATTTTGAAAACAAGCTTTCGGTGTTTATTTATGCCGACGAGGCAATGCGCGTGGGGCGGATCATGGAGTCGCGCGGCATTTCAGAGAGCGAGGCGCAGGCTCTTATTGCCAAGGAGGACAAGAAGCGCGCGGGGTATTATAACTTTTACACGGGTAAGAAATGGGGGGCGATGGAGCGCTACGCCGCTTCCTTCAATACGGCGGTACTCGGTATCGAGGGAACGGCAAAAATGATTGCAAGTATTGCAAAAACAGAATTTTAATAAAATGTTTACAGAATTTTTATCTTTGTCATAACTTTACATCTTGACAACTTTACCTATATGCATTATGATATTGAAGTAAGTTTTTGAAAAGGAGAATATGACGATGATTTATGTATGTGAGCTTTGCGGTTACGAGTATAATCCCGAGACGGGAGATCCCGAGAACGGAATTGCACCCCACACGGACTTTGAAGATCTTCCTGAGGATTGGGTATGCCCCCTTTGCGGTGCAGGCAAGGATGATTTCGAGGCTGTAAAATCGGCCGACGAGGAAGATTCCGGCGAGATTTTATAAAAACATATAACCGAATACGGCGCCAAAGACGCCGTATTCGGTGAAAAGGCTCTCGACAACGCACAATGTCCGATTCGCTTACGAATCGGGCTTTTTGTTTGTGGGAAAAACGACCGAAAACGGCAGGTTTTTCTTGACAAAAAGAGGGAAAAAGAGTATACTAAAAGAATAGAAAAAGAAGCGGGAGGGTAGGAAAAATGAAAAAAATACTTGCCGTTGACGGTAACAGTATTCTGAATCGAGCTTTTTATGGCATTCGTCTTCTCAGCACGCGAAAGGGCGTGTATACCAACGCCATTTACGGCCTGATCAACATC
Organism: Oscillospiraceae bacterium; assembly: GCA_015064795.1. GTDB lineage: Bacteria > Bacillota > Clostridia > Oscillospirales > CAG-272 > RGIG8775. Next base: position 3,397 of record SVRO01000029.1, read on the forward strand.
GTAATGAAACAGGTCGAGCAGTTATCCCCCGATTATTGCGCGGTTGCATTTGACGTGAAAAAACCTACCTTTCGCCATAAGCTTTACGAGTCGTATAAGGCAGGACGGCACGCCACGCCCCCCGAGCTTTTGCAGCAGATCCCGATTGCCAAGGAATGTATGAGGGCACTTGGTCTTACCACGCTTGAGCTTGAGGGCTACGAGGCGGATGATATTTTGGGTACGCTCTCGGCGTTTGCCGAAAAGGAGGGCGCGCACGCCTATCTTTTGACGGGAGATAAGGATTCCTTGCAGCTGATTTCGGAGAACACGACGGTTCTTCTGGCTACCAATAACGATACCGTTCCTTATGACAAAGAGGCATTTTTTGTAAAATACGGTGTTGCGGCAGAGCAATTCGTGGATGTGAAGGCACTTATGGGAGACAGCTCGGACCATATTCCCGGCGTGGCAGGCATTGGAGAGAAAACGGCGCTCAAGTTGATCTCGGACTTTGGTGATCTTGACGCGCTTTATGCGGCGCTTCCTTCGTCGGCACTTACAAGATCGACCAACGAAAAATTGCAAAACGGTAAGGAAAGCGCGTATTTATCGCAAATACTTTCGCGTATTGTGCGCGATGTTCCCGTACTCGAAACGCTTGAGGAGATCTCCTATCGCGGTGCGGACAAGCCGAAGGCTTATAATCTTTTTATGGATCTTGAATTTTCGGGTTTTATCAAGCGTTTTGGGCTTGAGGAAATGTCGACGGCTGTCGAGACCGAGGCAGTTGAGGCAACCGAGGCGGAATACACGGCGGTCGATGCCGAAGCGCTTGTCGCGAAGCTCGAGAAAGCAGAATATATCGCGCTTGCCATAGAGGGAAAAGGTTACCTTTTTACCGATGGAAAACGTTATTTCCGATATAACGGTGACCCTGCGGCACTGGAGACTTTTTTTAACGACCAAAGCCATAAGTTCATTTGTTACGATTGCAAAACAATTTACAAGAACCTGCGTCAAAATGGCGTGGATTTTCGTGGGGTGTATCACGACGTGATGCTTGGTGCGTACGTTCTTGACCCTTCGGAAAGCTCGTTTGATTTTGAGCGACTTTGTATCTCGTATCTGAATAAGATGCCAAATGGTTTGGATATTCGCTATCTTTTGCCCTTGTACGAGGCGATTGAGGCCAAAATAAGCGAAAATGGGCAGGAAAATCTGCTCTACCGGATCGAAATGCCGCTTGCATCGGTGCTTGCCGATATGGAGCTTTGCGGTTGTCGTGTGGATATGCACGGCTTGGAGGAATACGGCGAAAAACTTTTAGCACTTGAGGAGGAATACAAAGCGCGGATCTATTTCCACGCAGGTGGGGAATTTAACGTCAATTCGCCCAAGCAGCTGGGTGAGATCCTGTTTGAGCGGCTTATGCTTCCCGCGGAGAAAAAGACAAAAAACGGCTATTCGACGAACGCTGAGATCTTGGAAAAGCTTCGTTCGTATCACCCGATCATCGATGACATTTTGGATTACCGTCAGGTTGCCAAGCTTCGCGGTACGTATGCCGAGGGGCTTGTCAAGGCAGCGGATGGCGAAGGAAAGATCCATACGACTTTCAAGCAAACGGGAACGGCAACGGGTCGGCTTTCGTCCAGTGATCCGAATTTGCAGAACATTCCCATCAAGACCGAGCTTGGCAGAGAATTTCGACGCTTTTTCCTGCCGCAAAGCGAGGAGTACGTTCTGATCGACGCGGACTATTCACAAATCGAGTTGAGGCTTCTGGCTGATATTTCGGGAGACGAGAATATGCGGGCGGCCTTCCGCGACGGTGTGGATATTCATACTTCGACCGCATCTCGCGTATTCGGTGTGTCGGAGAATGAGGTGACGGTGGAGCTTCGAAAGCGCGCAAAGGCCGTGAATTTTGGAATCGTATACGGCATCGGTGCCTTCTCCTTGGCTGAGGATCTTGGGATTTCGAGGGCAAGCGCCAAGGAATATATTGAAAGCTATCTTGCCACGTATCCCGCAGTAGATCGCTATTTGAAGGACATTATACAAGAGGCCTACGAAAAGGGATACGTGACGACCTCGTTTGGCAGACGGCGTTATATTCCCGAGCTTGCCGAAAAGAACAAAATGCGCCGTAGCTTTGGTGAGCGAGTGGCCATGAACAGTCCCATTCAGGGAACGGCGGCCGATATCATCAAGCTGGCCATGATCCGCGTGGCAGACGCGCTTGCGGAAAAGGGCTTTGACGCGCGTATTCTTCTTCAAGTACATGACGAGCTTTTGATTGAGGCGCGTCGCGATGAAGCCGACGAGGTGCTGGCACTTCTTCGGCGTGAAATGGAAAACGCCGCCACGCTTTCGGTGCCGCTGGAGGCCGAGGTGGGCGTGGGAGAAAATTGGTATGAATGTCATTGACAAATCATTTTTGATAGGAAGAAAGCATGAATATCGGAGAAAAGATTAAGAAGCTTCGTTTGGAGAAGGTTATGACGCAGGCCGAGCTTGCGGGCAATCAGATTACGCGAAATATGCTCAGTCTGATCGAAAAGGGGAAAGCAACCCCCTCCATACAAACTCTGGTTTATCTTGCGGATAAGCTGAAGGTTTCGGTTGGTTTTTTGCTGGCTGAGGAGGAGGAGACCGCCTTTTTTCGAAAGGCTGAGAGGATATCTGAGATCCGTCTTGCCTACGAAAAGAAAAGCTACGGTATTTGCTTGGATCTTTGTCGGCGGCTGTCGGCCGAGGCGGGTGAAGATGACGAATTGAATTTTCTGCAAGCAAAGGCCGCGCTTGAGGTCGCTAAGGAAAACTTTTTTGTCGACCGCTTGCGAGAGGCCTGTACGATGTTTGACGAGGCCGCCAAATACGCTTTGCGCTCGGCATATGATGCCCGTCACGTGATCTCGGAGGCGGCGTTGTATTTTGATTATTTGGAAAATCTTTCGCCCTCGTTTATTTCCGAGCATATCGACGCTTCGCCCGCTTCCTACGGATATCTTCCGTTTGGGGATGATTTCTGCCGTTATATGCTTGTACTTCGAGCGGTGGATATGGGAGACCAGCGTTTTGTGAGCTTCTATTTGGAGAATGCCGAGGACGGTGAGCTTCCTCTCGTCAAGCATATTTTGGCACTCGGGTGTATGGCGCGCGGCGAGTATGAACTGGCGGCCAATCATCTGACCGATATTTTGCGTAGCGACGCCAATGTACCGGGAACGGTTTTGTATTACGTTTTCGGCAATCTTGAGGACGTTTGCCGCAAGCTGGAAAATCAAAAAAACGCAAAGCTTTATGCCGAGGCACGCGCCTCGCAGTTTGAACGGTTGCTTTCCTGATATGAAACGGATTGTATTTTTGCTGTTTGCCCTATGTTTTATGCTCTGCGCGTGCGGGAGGCACGAGGGTGGCGTGTATTATAACGGACATGAGCTTAGCGAGGACGAGATATGGGAGCTGATATCCCGCGAGGAGAGCGAGGCGGTAGTGGAGAGGGAGTATCTCTCGTTTGACGGAAAAAACGCCGAACCGACTGCCTTGAGCGTGTTTTGGACGGAGAGCGGAAGTGTGTATCACCTCACGGCCTCATGCCGACACTTGATAAACAAAACGAAAAACTATTACGGAACGGCCGAGGATGCCGCTTCCTGTAAAAAGCCGCGAGTCTGTTCGGCTTGCGCAAAGGAATAACAGAGAACGGAGGATTTACCATGGAGTTCAGAAAGGCTACCAAAAAGGATCTTGATCGCGTGATGCAGATCATTTCGGACGCCCGTACACGAATTGGCAAGCTTGGCATTGATCAGTGGCAATACGGATATCCCACGCGCGATATCGTGAAAGAGGATGTGGAGCTTTCGCGTTTTTACGTTGGCGAGGAGGAAGGGGAGATCCTCTCGGTATTTGTGATCGTAGACGACGGCGAGCCGACCTACGAAACCATTTATGAGGGCTCGTGGCTGACGGGCGACGAGGATAAATATGTTGCCGTGCACCGCATTGCCGTTTCGGGTAACGCCGTAAGACGCGGCGTTGCCTCCGAGACCTTCCGCTTTGTTGCGACACAGGCACTCTCGCGCGGCTTTTCGAGCATTCGTATCGACACGCACGAGGGGAATATTCCGATGCGTCGTATGCTGGAGAAAAACGGCTTTGTCTACTGCGGTATCATCTATCTTTCGGACGGCGAAAAGCGCGTAGCCTACGAAAAGAAATTAGGGGACTGAAACAATGGCGGAAAAGAAGTCACGGGGCAGAGTGATCGCGCAAAATAAAAAGGCGTATCACGACTATTTCGTAGATGAAAAGTACGAGGCGGGTATCGAGCTTTTCGGCACCGAGGTCAAAAGCATTCGTGCGGGAACGGTGAATCTGAAGGACTCCTACTGTGAGATCGCGGATGGTGAACTGTACGCATTGGGTTTTCATATAAGCCCATACGATCACGGCAATATTTTCAATCACGAGCCGTTACGTAAAAAGAAGCTTCTCATGCACAAGAGGGAGATCTTAAAGCTGCATGGGCTCGTGGCGCAGAAGGGCTTTACGCTGGTTCCTCTCTCGCTTTATTTCTCGGGCTCCAGGGTTAAGATGGAGATCGGCCTTTGCCGCGGCAAAAAGCTTTACGATAAGCGCGAGGACATGGCGAAAAACGATGCCAAGCGTACGATGGAGAGAACCTTCAAGAGCAATCAATATACGTAACAGGGAAAAAGGTTATTGAAAAATATGAGATATGATGTTTCATTAGTCAGATGTGAAAGCTACGAGGAGCCGCGCGTCCGCGCGGCTCTTATTGAGGCGCTTGATGCCATCGACGGCCTTGCTTTCTTGGAAAAGGGAATGACGGTGGCCATTAAGACCAATTTGGTGTCGGCTATGGCTCCCGAAAGTGCCGCTACCACGCATCCGACAATGCTTGGCGAGCTGGTTAAGCTGCTTTTTGAGCGAGGCGCGGGTGAGGTCATTGTGGGAGATAGCCCGGGGGGCCTCTATAACGCGGCATTTGTTGGTCGCGTGTATAAGGTGACGGGAATGCGAGAGCTGGAGAAGCTTGGTGCACGCCTCAACGACGATTTTTCGCAAAAGGAGGCCGATTATCCCGAAGGCAAGGTGCTCCATCACTTTACTTATACGGCGTATTTGGACAAGGCCGATGCCATTATCGACTTCTGTAAGCTGAAAACGCACGGTATGATGGGAATGTCGGGCGCGGCGAAGAATATGTTTGGTTGTATTCCCGGGGTAATAAAGCCAGAATATCATTACCGTTTTCCCAAGCACGATGATTTTGCAAGAATGATCGTAGATCTGGATTGCTTTTTCAAGATCAAGTTGTGTATCTGCGACGCGGTGGTAGGTATGGAGGGAAACGGCCCCACGATGGGAACACCGCGGCAGATCGGCGCGGTGTTGGCATCTGCCTCGCCCCATAAGCTTGATCTCGCGGCGGCGTCGCTTATCGGACTTACAAAGGCTGACGTGCCGACGTTGGAGGCGGCATACGAGAGGGAGCTTATTCCAGCTGATGTCTCTGAGCTTTCGGTGTATGGCGATCCGCAGGCGTTTTTGGTCTCGGATTTTAAAACGATACCCGTGCACGGCAGCTTGGAATTCAAGAAGGAGTCCTCGAATTTCTTTGGAAAGATCATCAAGGTCTTTTTGTCCTCGGCACTTCGTTCAAGGCCAACGGTCAAAAAGGACGAGTGCGTAGGATGTGAGGTATGCCTCAAGATCTGTCCTGCCAAGGCCATCGTTATGGAGAAGGGAAAGCCCGTCATTGACCGTGAGGCGTGTATACGCTGCTTCTGCTGTCAGGAGTTTTGCCCGAAGGGCGCGATGAAGGTCAAACGGACGCTTATCTCCAAGCTTTTGACAAAATAAAAAATCTTCCGATACCCATGGGTATCGGAAGATTTTTATTTGCAATTAAAGGCTTTCGAGATAATTTACTACGTCGCCAACGGTGACGAGCTTGTGGATCTCCTCGTCGTTGAACTCAATGCCGAACTTATCCTCGCAAAGCATAACCAGATCCGCAAGCTCGATCGAGTTAATACCAAGGTCACCGGAAAGCTCCGCTTCCAGCGTGATGTCGTTTTCGTCAATGGAAAGCTCATCAACGAGAAGCTGTTTCAGTTTTTCAAACATGTGTTAGTCCTCCAAAAAATACTTGACCATATAACATACTTTTTGTATTATACCTTATTTTTATCCGTTTGTCAAGTTTCTGGGCAAATTTTCTGTAATTTGAAAGAAGAGGGGCTTGCATACGGGCAACAAATGTGTTAAAATAAAAAGAAAAATCAACAAAGAAGAAGGTTCGTATATGAGAATTCTTGCAATCGGAGATATCGTGGGCTATACCGCGATCGAATATTTGAGAAAAAATCTTTGGGCTTTGCGTGACAAGCAGCATATAAATTTCGTGGTGGCAAACGGCGAGAATGCCTGTGACATTCACGGCATTGGCGAGGAGGAGGCAAAGGATATTCTTTCGGTGGGTGTGGATCTGATTACGTCGGGCAACCATGTGTGGAGTCGAAAAAATATCGGGCCTTTTCTCGAAAACAGTGAGGAAATGATCCGCCCTTGCAATTATCCCGCGGAAACGCCGGGCAGTGGCTATGCCATTCGCAAGGTGGACGGTTACCGTTTGCTCTGCATCAACGCCATGGGGTGCGTGTATATGGAGGCTTTAAACAGTCCGTTTGAGGCGGTCGATCGTATTTTGGAGTGCGAAAAGGGAAATTACGATCTTTCGCTTTTGGATTTTCACGCCGAGGCAACCTCGGAAAAGCTGGCGATGGGCTATTATTTTGACGGAAGGATTGACATGATCTTTGGCACTCACACGCATATTCAAACGGCAGATGAGCGCATCCTGCCTCATGGAACGGGATATATCACCGACCTTGGCATGACGGGTCCCTCCGACGGCATTCTCGGCACCGATAAAGACTGCATCCTTCGACGCTTTTTGACCAAGATGCCGCAGAAGTTTTTGATGGCAGAGGGAGAGGTCGTCGGAAACGGCGCGATCTTCGATTACGATACGAACGCGAGAAAAGTAACCGCGGTTGAGAGAATCGTCTTTTGATTTTCATGCATCAAATTTTGATTTATCGGTGGGAACGCTTAGGGAACTTTTTTCAAAAAGTTCCCTAAGCGTTCCCACCGATAAACATCAATATAAACGAAAAACGACTGAACTGTTGGTTCAGTCGCTTTTCATTTACATTCCCATTGCGTCGGTAATTTCTGCGTACATATAGAGTGAGCCGAGGCATACGAGCGGTACGTCGCTTGCGTGGCTTTCGTCGATTGCTGTTTTTACGGCATCGGGCAGGGACGTGAAGGCTTCGGCGGCTACGCCATGCTCCAAGAAAACTTCCTTCAAGCTTTGTGCATTCAGTGAGCGCGGATTGTCGGGCGTAACGGTGAAGGCCTTGGCCACGTGGGGCGCAAGCATGGAAACCATGGCGGGATAGTCCTTGTCTGCCATGACACCCGTGAGGATATTCACCTTTTGCTCCCCGAAGTAGTGCGCGAGCGTGGCCGTTGCCACACGGACACCATCGGGATTGTGCGCGCCATCGTAAAGCACGAGCGGCTTTTCCATCAGCTTCTCAAAGCGAGCGCGCCAAACGGTCGAAGCAAGTCCTTTGCGTATCGCATCTTCGTCGATCTTATAACCAAGCTGTTGTAACACCTTTAGAATTTCAAGAGCCTTGGCGCAGTTTTGCGGCTGATAGAGGCCGAGAAGCGAGAGTCGGATGTCCTTGAAGGCTTTGTAGTCCAAAAGCGTTCCGTCAAGAGAGGCCTCCTTTACGGTAAGTGCATCGTAATCCGTGCAGAACAGAGGAGAGCCCATTGCCGCGGCGTGATTGCGGATGACACGATATGCATCCCCCTCGACTTTTGTATCCAAGCCGCCGTACACAACAGGACATCCCTTTTTTATGATATTTGCTTTTTCGTAAGCGATCTTTTCGATCGTATCTCCCAAAAATTCGGTATGCTCAAGTGCCACACCCGTGATGACCGAAAGCACGCTTTGCTCGATTACATTGGTGCTGTCAAGTCGTCCGCCCATGCCTGCCTCAAGCACCACGATCTCGCACTCCTCAAGCGTAAACAAAACCAAAGCAATGGCCGTGATCAGCTCAAATTCGGTGGGGGCGTCAGCCATGGCATCGGCATGCGGCTTCACAAGTGAGGTGACGTATGCCAAACGCTCGTCCGACACGTTTTTGCCGTTTACCTGCATTCTTTCGTTGAAGAATTTGACGTAGGGGGAGGTGAAAAGGCCTGTTTTGTAGCCTGCCGCGCGCAGAACGCTTTCCACCATGGCGCAGGTCGAGCCCTTGCCGTTGGTTCCCGTGACATGTATGAATTTGAGCTTTTTTTGCGGGTCGCCTAAGCGACGGCAAAGCTTGGTGATCCTCTCAAGTCCCGGGCGTGAGCCCTTCCAGCATACCGAGTGTATATAAGAAAGTGCCTCAGTGTAAGTCATGGCGTACCTCTACGATTTTTCGGAAATTTTTATTTTTGTAAAGCAGACAAAGGACAAGGATCTCAAAGGCTGCGATCACGACGTAAAGCGGAATGCGGAATAGCACCGCGTAGCCGTAGAACTGAAATAGTCCGATCGGCTTGATGATCATAGATCCCACGGCGTGTGCCAAAAGAGAGGATACGATGATCTTTTTGTAGCCCGTATTTTTGACGAGAAAACAGGAAGAAAGGCCAGCAACCGCCCCCACCGCCATGGCACCCGCCGTAACGATCAGATTGGGCGGATAGGTCTGTGGCGAGAGGAGATAGCTGATAAGATCGGTTGCGGCACCGAGTACGGCACCGATCACGGGGCCGTAAAAAATGCCGGCAATGAGAATGGGCAGGTTTTCAAAGGTAATGCGAAAAAGCCCCGTGCCGAAGTTGAGATAGGTTTTGCAAAAGATTCCGATCACCACGCTCATAGCGCAGAGAAGTGAGGAAAAGGCAAGCACGCGGATACTGCCGAACAGGCCGACCTTTCGTTTGGAATTGGGCATAAAAAAATCCTCCTTTTTTCCGTTGCTCATATGGCAAAGGCAAAAAGAAGGGTAGACCTTGACCGTATGAAGCGGGATGCAGAATACCGACCGCAAGCCGTGGCTTTTCGTCCCCGCGACAACTCCCCGTTCGCATAGGCACTTCACGCCGACATTCTTACTCTTCGTAGATGATATTTATATTATACTCTTTTTTTCTCATTTGTCAACCGTCTTTTCAAAAAATGGATAAAAAGGAGAACGACGGGGAAAATCCCCGTCGTATTTTGGTATTATGCATCAAGTCTTATCGAATGAAATCTCCCGATCTCCTTCAAGATCTCTCCCTCGCGCTTGTGGCAGGTAAACAGAAGCGTTTGCGTGCCGTCGGCGGTATATTCCGAAAGCATTTGAAGCATGGCATGTGTGCGATTTTCGTCAAGCTGGGAGAAGCTTTCATCAAAGAGCAGGGGGGGCATATTGTCCTTACAGATCAGCTCGGCCAAAGCAATGCGAAGCGAAATATACGCCGCGTCGCGTGTTCCCTTGCTGAGCGCGTCGATGCTTCGCGTTACGTGAGCGGTCACCACGGAGATCTTCATTTCGGTGGAAACGCCGAGGTCGCGGTATTTGCCACCCGTCAGTCGCTCCATAAGCTCTCCGGCACGAATGCGGAGCTTGGGTGTGACGTTGCGGCGCAGATTTTCGGAAGCAACGCCAAGCGTTTCATATGCCATGACGATTGCATTGTATTTCCTGCGACTTTCTTCCAGCTCACTCACCACCTCGGCGAGCCTTGCATCGATACGTGCGGGAGTTTCGGCGGTGGAATTCAGCGCGATCAATTCTTTTTCAACCGCGATCTTTTTCTGCTCGTTGAGTGCGTGCTGGGTTTTGGAATAGTTATAGGCCAGGCGTATCTTCTCAATATCCATCTCGGCAAGAAGGGCCGAGGGAGTACGTTTGCCGAACGAGGTCGAAAGCGCGGCCTCGTTTTCATTTTTAAGATCCTCGCGGAGTCCGTCGATCAGCTCGTGGAGCGCGTCCATTTTACTCTCGATCCGTTCGCGCTCGTTACATACCTCAAGGAAGTGGGCGTGCGTCTCCCCGAGGGTATCCAGCAGAGCGCCTACCTCGGTTTCACAGGAAACGCCGACGGCAGAAAGCATGTGTGACGTGGTTTGAAGTACTTTGTCAAGTATCGCTTCGTTTTCCTTGCAGGTCGTTTCGGCCGCCAAAAGTGTAGCGTCATATCTTTGACAAAGCGCATAGTTTTTTTGGCAACACGCAATATGCTCGGTAAGTGAGGCTATGCTTACAGCTTTATCCGAAAGTCCGATTTTGCCCATAAGCGTTGCCATGTCCTTCTTGGATTTTTTGGACGAAGTGAGCGACAGAATAGCAAAAAGGGCAAAAAGTGCGCCTCCACCAAGCAGATAGTAGAAAAGGAAGGGCATAAAGCTATAGTATTCGGCAAAGAGGTCGGTGAGTAGCGTAAGTGAACTCGCCGCAAGCGAAAGGACGGAAAGGATCAGGAAAATCACGGCACGAAGCGTGGCGCCCTTGCGTTTGCGAAGTGTGCGCAGGAAAAGGGCGCAAAGCGTTTCCTGTCCGCCTTCCTCATCGGTCTTTTCGTAGAAGGCAGCAAGCGTGCGGTCACCGCAGGGAGCGTTTTTTGCATTGTCCAGAGCTGCGAGCGAAAGACGGTGCTTTTGCTCGGCCTCCTTCAGTGTAGAGATGGCCTTGTCAATAACACCGAGTGTTTCGCGGTCGGGCAGGGCATTTTGATAGCCTTTTTCGCGGCAGAGGTGCCCAAGCTCCTTTTCCAAGGAATCGTGTTGTGCCTCGTAGGCGTGAAGCGTCTCAAAGCGCTTGAGCGTGCTCGCCGTTTCGTAAAGACGAAGCAGTTCCTCGGACTCGTCGATCTGTGCCTTGGTCTTTTCCGAGAAAGCCTTCATTTTTTCCACGGCGGCTTCCTTGGCAATTACAGTTTCTGCCGCCTGTTTGGCTGCGTCAAGGCGGCTTTCCAAACGGGATTTTTCGGCTTCAAGCTCGAAAAGCTTGCCGCCCTTTCCGTTTTTGTGAAGAAGGACACGGCGCATATCGTCAAGCTTGGATTGTACCCTTTGCGTGTCGATCTCCTCATCGGCGGAGAAAAGAAGGTTTTCAATCGAGGCGTTGATCTCGTCGCCATTCATATCGGTGCACTCGAGTTGTCGAATGCAAGCGGTGGCGGTGAATACCTCAGCGGTAATTCCGAGAAATACCTTTCCGGGAACCTCGCCTGCAAAAACCTCTTCCCCCGTTTCCACGTCAAGGATCTTCGAGGATTCGATATAGCTTTCGCGACCGCCTCGGCCGCGGATCTGACCGCGCCGCTCAATGCGGTATTGCTTTCCGAGCGAGAGGATATCCATATTGCCCTCGGCAAGACCGTTTTCCCAACTGAGTCCGCGCTCACGCTCGCTCACCGTTTCGCCCGCCGCGCGACGCGGCATACCGTAAAGCATAAAGCGAATGAAGGAAAGAAGCGTGCTTTTTCCCGATTCGTTTCCACCCTCTATGAGATTGATGCCCTCGGTGAAGGTAAACTCTTTTTCGGAAAAAGAGCCGTATTCCTTGATGTATAACTTTTGGATGCGCATACTCTCTCTCCTTCCTTTTAAAAGATAATGGGCTTACCCGAAAGGGCGCAAAGTCCGATGCGGAGAGCCTCGGCGGCAAGCCGTCTTTCCTGCTCGTCGCCCGTGCGCATTTTTGCGACGAGTTCGCGGTAGTATTCGCCGCGGATGCTCATATCGCGCTCAAGCTCGGCAAAATCGAGAAGCGGCGAGGTCTCGTCCTTGAGATCCAAGCGGTAAATCCCCTCAATCTCGTCCTTGATAAAGACAAGGTTGGGGGTATAGTCGGGCGTGAGGTTGCCCGAAAGAATGACGCGAAGCGCGGTGTCGTCACGGTAGTTGTTGACGGCGATTCGCTGACGGATGCGGTCTATGACGTCGCTATCTTTTTCTGTCCCCGAAATATCGAGCGTTTCAATCATGTAGCGTTGCTTGGCAAAGCGGATCCAATCGTCCGTTACGGTATTGCCATCCACCACGACCTCAACGGCGCCGCCGAAGTCCAGCTCGTCAAAGCTTCGTCCCTCCAAGCATCCGCTATAGCGAACTCTCGTTTTGCCAAGCGTGACAGGCTCCTTGGGGTTGTGGACGTGGCCGAGTGCGGCGTAGTCAAAGCCCGAAGCGGCAAGCTGATTGGAGGTGATCGGCGCGTAATGCGAGAGGGGAACGTCAAGCTCGGTATGCGCGCAGAGAATATTAATTTTAGTTGGGTCGATGGAAACACCGAGGGTCAACGGATTTTCCTCGTGGCGTTCCGAGGTAAAGGCGTAGCCGTGTACGCAGACATTGATCTTGGAAAAATAGAAGGAGGAAAGCTTCTCCGAGGAAAAGATATATACGTTTTCGGGGAAGGTGGTGGTGTAAAGACCGCCCTCGATGTAAGGGTCGTGATTGCCGGGAGAGATGACCACGGGACAATCCAGCGTTCCCAGCATATCGCCAACGAATTTTACGGTGGAGGAGGAGGTAAAGCCGCTGTCAAAAAGATCGCCTGCGATAAGAAGAAGGTCAATGCGGCGGTTTTTTGCGTGGCAGATCAGGGCGCGGAAGAGCTCTCTTTGCGCATGGCGTCTTTCTTCGCTTTGCATGGCATCGAGACTTGAGAAGGGGCTGTCAAGATGCAGGTCGGCACAGTGTAAAATACGAATCATGGAATACCTCGTGTTATAAAAAGTGAGAGGGAGGATTTTCGGCAGTTTTTCCACTTCAACGTGTGGCAGAGCATTTCGCCGCTTTTGACGGTGTATCTTTATGTCAGTCTCCTTCGTGCCCTCGAATTTTAATAGGGAGACAAGTGGGAAGCTGTCCGAATTGGATCCTTGTTTGTCTTAATTATAACTTGAAAAAAAGTGCTTGTCAAGGCAAAATATAAATAAAGAATCGTGAAGTAACCGATAACAATTTTTTTGCCCGCGTCTTAAAAACGGCACAGAGGTTTTCCTTTCTCAAGGGGGCTTGACTTAGGAACTCTTTTATAGTATAATATATATTATAATATTAGTGGTTTCCGACATTTAGGAAAGGATAGATTTTATGGAATTCGTTTGTTTTGGCGAGATCATGGGGTGCTTGAATCCCGAGGGATATGGCCGTATTGCGCAGGCTCCTTCTCTTGCGATACGCTACGGCGGCGGGGAAGCAAATGTTGCTGCCTCGCTGGCGTCCTTTGGCAAGCAGGCACTTTACGTGACCAAGGTGCCGGATAACGAGCTTTCGAAGGCGGCCATTCAATCGCTTACAAATCATAATGTGGACGTTTCGCGCATCGTTTACGGGGGAGATCGCTTGGGGCTGTATTTTATCGAACAGGATGACTCGCAAAGGTTGCCCAAGGTGCTCTACGATCGCAAATATTCCTCGATCTCCATG
>SVRO01000030.1 GCA_015064795.1 Oscillospiraceae bacterium
ATAATCGTTCGTATAGCTTGGGTTGGTGTCCCATACCGTTACGGTGGTGGAGAAGTCGCCGTTGAAGATACCCTTGTTTACGTTCTGGTTGGAGGCAATCGCTTCACCTGCATATGTCTTGGTTCTGCTTTCCCAATAATCTCGGACACCGTAGTAGAGGTCGGAGAACTTATAAACGTTTCCGTTTTCGTCTATCATAGTGTCAGGGTAGCTGCCGCTATAGTACATAAAGAGCGGACGAAGGTTTGCATAGGTATTTTCGTCTTTGGACCAGGGCGGTGCGATGGTATAAAGGCTTTGGTCGTTATCGCGGAAGCGGTACCACGACCAGCCCACGCAGGTCCCTGATTCCAGCAAGGTCAGAACGTAATGCTCGTAGTAGTTCGCTCTGTCAGCCTGCGAGAAGACGAGAATACCTGCTCCCGTGGAGTTAGCAAGCTTATAACCGTTGGCGTCGATCGCGTCGGTTGCCTTGGCAAAGAACTCGGTAACGATGAAGGGCTTGCCCGAGTACTTGTAAAGACCGTTGATCAGATCAAGATCGGGATTAAGTCCGCCGTATACGTTGAGCGTGAGTGCGTCAAGGTAATAGCCTGCAGCGCGGAGATAGCCCTCGTCGGTCTTACATTCCTGGAAAGCACGTGAGCCGAAGTACATATGATGGGTATCCCCGGCAGCTTTAATGGAGGCCTTGACGGTCTTGTAGTAATGTGCGTAGAGGAAAGAGAGGAACTCACTGTTATATTCCGTCTTTTCGGCACTCGAAAGTGCCTGATAGTCACTCAATGTGGGATTGAGATCGTCGTTCAGCTTCTTGCCAAACCACGTCCATGCGGTGTGGTAGGAGAAGATGTTATCGTATACGGTGGGGTCCAGCGTCAGATAACGGTAGAGAATGTCGGTACCTGCAGGAAGCTCGTTGTCGGCGGTGTAACCGAGGATCCTTGCGTTATCAGCATAGCCGTTCTCACGGATGGTTCTTGCGTTTCTTGCATTGACAAGCTTGGCAAAGTCGGGATCGAATACGTTGATGGTATTGTTGTGGGGATAGATACCCTCGCTGATCTGCGAGCGTCCGAGCTTTGCCATGTAAGAACTGACACCGTCGAGACCTACAGCAACGTTCAAGCCGCCTCCCACAGCAAGAAGCGCCTCGCTATCGCTTACGAAGGCGGTGTTGATGCCCATGGCTTTGAGTTGGGCAGAAATGTCCGCAAAATAGGCTTCCTTGGTACCGTACGCGTTAAGTGCATAGGTCTTTTGATTGGAGGAATCGCCCAGATTCAGCTGGTTGACCGAGGCGGCGAAGTAGGGGTAGCCGAGCGGGTCGATAATATAAGGTCTGCCGTCGATCTCGGTAACGTAGAAGAATCCCGTTGCATTCTGCTTCATGCCCTCATCGACAATGCCGCCATAGCTGTCGTATTCGGTCTTGGTTTCGGCATAGGAGGAGTTGAGGAAGGAAACCGCCTTGCTCGTGCCAAGCGTGCTCAAGGTACGGGCAAATTTATCCGAGCTCCAATCGCTTGTGGAGGCAATGTATTTGCCACTTGAATTTGTTGTGGTCGTCCAAGGCGTTCCGCTGATCCAGTTCATCGACTGCGTAAAGTCGTAGGAGCCGGAGGTAGAGCCGTAACCGCTCGGCCCGATGGCATTGGCGTTGGACGCCGTGCGTGCGTAGATCTCATCCTTGAGGCCGCCGAACCACTCGTCAACAAGAGACTCGGCGTAGCTGAGAGGCTCATAGCCTTCGTTTGCATTCTTGGTGTTAGAGATCGAGTGGCCGTAGAGTGTCTTTTGGAACTCCAGCGTAGGCTGATTTTCGTGTTCTCTTGCGGCCAGCCATACGCCAGCGGAGGAGTTGGAGCTGTTGTCGGCGGGGGTGACGCAGAAGGAGAGCGTGAGGTCTCCCGTGGTACTTGTCGCCTTGGTCTTTACGTAATCGGTTACGTCAAAGATCAAATAAGAGCCTGCCTTGTAGTCGGCAGCGGAAATCCTGTCGATTTCACTGCCACGGGCATTGCTGAGCTTTACAGAATGTGAGGTGGAGGAGCCTCTGCTATAAAAGTTACTGTACTGATACGTTTCATCCCAAGCGGTCGTGGAGTCGTAAACGATCATATCGTACAGGTTATTGTTGTCGGTAATTTGGGTGACGTATATTTTGAGCTTGATGCTGGCTATCTGCGAAAGCTCTGCTACCGTAGCGGAGGGGATGGTGAACTTGAAGTATGCTGCACGGTAACCGTCGTTTGATATGCTCTTAACACTCTGTACTTTGAGCTCTTTCTCGTTACCCCATGTTTCGGTGTTAAAGGTCTTAACGATAGCAAGATCTGCACTCGAGACCACGCTTTCGGGGTTCACGGTCGAGTCGGTGAATATGGGATAGTCGTTTTCATCCTTCGTGCCGCCGTAGACAAGCGACATCGGTGTGCCGTAGATCTTTACTCCCTTTTTCGAGATGGTGTAGGGGAAGATCACAAGCTCCATGAAGTCTGTGTTTGCATTCAGGTTTTGGATGGTAGCAAGACAGGTATATTCGTAGCCGAAGTATTCCTTGATGGAATATGGGGTGTCGCCCGCATAGACCGAGGAATACACCTTGTTGTCCTCGCCCGTATACTCGGTGACAGTACCGTCCTTTTTCAGAAGGAGAACACGGTAGCCGAAGGATTTGTAATCGATTCCGTCAATACCTGCAAGCACGCGAAGGTTGAAGTTTCCGCTCGCGTCGGGCTTGGTGGTCTGATAGGAAATAAAGTCGGAGGAGGCCTCCTTCACAACGCCGCAGTAGTAGGGAGTCTCGGTGGCGGAGATCTTAACGTTCTTTACGAGGACTTCCTTCTGCTCACCCTCGTTGTAGAATAAGTATTTGGTGTGAAGGATACGGATGGTGTCCTCGCCGTTTTGGCGGTGGGTGCAGGGGGCTGTGCCCACGCAAACGCCGTCAAGCCAAAGCTCGACCATATTCGTTGTCTGCGAATATACGAGCTTTATATTATACCACGTATCAAGCTCCAGCTTTACGTCAAAGGCGGAGCCGGTATAGATGCTGCTGTAAAGATAACCGTCCGCATCGATGTAAAGGCCGTCTACAGCGCCCGTGAACGAGTTCTTGGCGACGTATGTGCACCATGCAACGACGGGCTGCGGACTGTACTTTTCACTACTCGGGTCGGGCGACTCCGAGGCCGTGGCTGCGGCTGCAGGGTAGCCCTCAAAGAGAATATCGAAATCTACCGCAACCGCCTCATAGTCGGTAAGGGCTGCATTGTTATCGGTGACGGCAAAATAACCTGTCCAAAAACGAATGAAGGGCAGAGGGGTATCCGTCTGGGTCGAGCCCTGATTATAGGAGCTGTTGCTGCCGTCATTTTGCCATTGAAAGCGGTCATTGCTACCGTTCTCATACTGATTGGTCTCGGGATTTGCCGTCAATTCAAACAGCGTTTCCATGGTGACGTTGGTTGTTTTTGCCGCGTTTGCCGCAAAACAAAGTGATGTGAGCATGAGGATGGTAAGTACGCCGAAAATCAGCGTGCGCCATGCTCTGCCGGGGGAAGAAGATAAATACATAAAGCTTCCTTTCTGCTCCGAGGAGCCCTTGGTTTAATATTTTTTCTTGTTTAAAAATTGCCAACTTCTTATAATTATAAAGATAGATTTTTATAATTATATCATAAAAAAAAAGATAAGTCAAGCATAAAAAGTCAGAAAAGGCTATTTTTGAGAGCGATTGCATACAATAAAAAGCAAGGGGGAAATCAAAATGAAAATGGTAAAAATTTTGGTTTGTTTTTTTCTTATGCTTTCGCTTATTGGGTGTTCAGCCGCCAAGGCTTTGCCGCGTGATGTCTTGAGTGAGGCCATAGCGGGATGTTCATTGCCGTCGGGAACGGTGTATGCGATCGGAGAGGGGGCGGGCGGTATTTCGACACCGAGCGAGCTGCCGAGCGTTATTGTTGGCGGCGAGGCGGTATTGGAGGGCGTCAAGAGCGGCGTTTTTTATCTTTCGGCAAGAGAGGAGATCTGCGAGGCGGCCGTGCTTTTTTGCTATACTGCAAGCGAGGCGCGCGAAGCTGCCGAGCTTTGTCAGGCGCGCGGAGCCCTTTTGATGCACTACGCCGAGGGAGTGAGCTCTTGTGTTTCGGTAAAAGGAAAATACGTGCTTTTTGCCGCAGGAAAGGACGCGTCACGGATCCTTGCGGCACTTGAACGCGCGGTAAAAGGATAGCAAATTTTGATTTGTAGGGGAGAGGACGCTTGGGGAACTTTTTTTAAAAAGTTCCCCAAACCCCTCAAAAACTTTTCTCGCGGACAAAATGGGTTTTGGTATTGCACCACACGAACGAACACGCGAAAACGAACGCGCTTTCCAATGTCCGAGTCATTTTGAGGCCGTCTCTTGAGACGGCCGGAAAACCAACGCGTTGGTTTTCCGGCCCAAAATGACGTGAAGTTTGTACATACCAATGCAGGTAAAGTTTTGATCAAACTTTTTGGGGAGTTTGCGGGGGGGGTGGGGCGGCGCCCCACATGAAGTCCCGACAAAAATCAATTTACAAAAAACGGCTTGCCGATCGGCAAGCCGTAAATTGTTTTTTATTTGATCACGCGGACACGGAAGATGTCGGCAATGGCCTCGAGCTTGGCCAAGGAGTCTTCCTTGGGTTCTGCGGCAACGTCTACCATGGTGTAAGCGTTGTTACCCTTGGACTTGTTGGTCAGGTTCTCGATGTTGATGCCTTCCTCGGAAAGCACGTTGGTGATCTGCGAAAGCATCGAGGGCACGTTTGCGTGCAGGATGCACAGACGAACGGGCGAGGTGAGGGGCATATCGACGTTCGGGAAGTTTACGCTGTTCTTGATGTTACCGTGGCGCAGGTAAGCGTCAAGCTCCTGTGCTGCCATAACGGCGCAGTTGTCCTCGGACTCCTCGGTGGAAGCACCAAGGTGAGGAATGGCAACGACGCCCTTCACGCCGAGAATGTCCTCGGTGGGGAAGTCGGTGACGTAAGCCGCGATCTTACCGCTCGCAAGGCCTGCCTTCACCGCCTCGGCGTCGACAAGGTCGGCGCGCGAGAGGTTGATGATGCGTACGCCGTCCTTCATCTTGGCGATGGTCTCGGCATTGATCATCTTCTTGGTGTCGGGCGTTGCGGGAACGTGAAGCGTGATATAGTCACAGTCTCTGTAGATATCGTCGTAGGTATTGGCATGCGAAACGTGGTGATTGAGGTTCCATGCGCCTGCGATGCTGATGAAGGGGTCACAACCCATAACCTTCATCCCGAGGTGCGTGGCAATGCCTGCCACCATACCGCCGATGGCACCAAGGCCGATAACGCCGAGCGTTTTGCCCTTGATCTCCTGACCGGCGAACTTGGACTTGCCCGCCTCGACCGCCTTTGCGACCTCAGTCGTTCCCTCAAGGCTCTTTGCCCACTCGATACCGCCCACGATATCACGGGAAGCAAGAAGGAGTGCACAAACGGCAAGCTCCTTTACGCCGTTGGCGTTCGCGCCGGGGGTGTTGAATACCACGATACCCTCCGCGGTGCAACGGTCGATCGGAATGTTGTTGACACCTGCGCCTGCGCGAGCGATGGCCTTGAGGTTCTTGTCAAAGGACATCTCATGCATAGCGGCAGAACGAACCATAATGGCGTCAGGCTCGGT
Source organism: Oscillospiraceae bacterium (assembly GCA_015064795.1). GTDB lineage: Bacteria > Bacillota > Clostridia > Oscillospirales > CAG-272 > RGIG8775. Next base: position 5,683 of record SVRO01000030.1, read on the forward strand.
AACGTCCGCGCCGATGGTGTATACCGCCTTGTCAAGCTGGTCGGTACCAACGGCGGCAATTTTATTCAAAAGCTGTACTTTCATGTCTGTCTCCTTATTTCTTGGGATTTGCGGCGGCAAATTCCTTCATGAAGGCAACGAGTGCCTCAACGCCTGCGTAGGGCATAGCGTTATAGATGGAAGCGCGCATACCGCCAACGCTGCGGTGGCCCTTGAGGTTCTTGAGTCCTCTTGCCGAGGCCTCGCTTGCGAACTTCTTATCAAGGTCGGCGTCGCCCGTAACGAAGGTTACGTTCATCATCGAGCGGCTGTCCTTCTTAACGGGAGCTACGTAGTAATCCTGCGAGTCAAGATAATCGTAAAGAAGGTTTGCCTTCTTCTCGTTGATCTTCTTCATTTCCTCAAGGCCGCCAAGCTCGATGATCCAATCGTACACGAGCTTTGCCATGTAGATCGAGTAGCAGGGAGGCGTGTTATACATCGAATCGTTCTCGGCCATCGTCTTCCACTCGAGCATCGTGGGCATAGCTTCCTCGGCGTAGCCAAGGAGATCTTCGCGGACGATGACGAGAGTCACGCCTGCGGGAGCCATATTCTTCTGCGCGCCTGCATAGATCACGCCGAACTTGGATACGTCAACCGGCTCAGAGATGATGCAGGAGGACATATCGGCAACAAGAGGAATGTCTCCCGTGTCGGGAATATAGCCGAACTTGGTGCCGTAAATGGTGTTGTTAAAGCACATATGAACGTAAGCGGCGTCGGGACGGATCATGTCACGCGTTACCGTGGGAACGTGATCGAAATTATCCTCCTTGGTGGTGGCAACGCACTTGACGTCGTAGCCAAGCTTCTGTGCCTCCTTGTAGGCCTTGCCCGAGAACTGACCCGATACGATATAGTCGGCCTTACCCGTTCTCTTGATGAGATTCATCGGAACGGCGGCAAACTGGGTGGAGGCACCGCCCTGAAGGAACAGCACCTTATAATTGTCGGGAATATTCATGATCTGACGGAGAAGCTTCTCTGCGTCTTTGATGATCACCTCGTAATCCGGAGAGCGATGCGACATCTCCATCACCGACATTCCCGATTCTCCGTAGCAGACCAGTTCGGATGCTGCTCTTTCGAGTACCGGTAAAGGAAGCATGGACGGACCTGCCGAAAAGTTGTAAACTCTGTTCATTTTTGAACCCTCCGTATATAAATTCTTTCTTTAAAAAGATGTTACCATTATATACTTATTTTTCCTTTTCGTCAAGGTGTTTGTGAAAAAAACATCAAATAAAACAAAAATCCCCAAGCAGCATCGGGTACTGCTTGGAGATTTTGCATTTAATGTGCGAGTCCGGGAATGCGCTTGTCAAGCTTGCGGTATTGAATCGCCTCGGCAATGTGTATGCTGTCGATGACTTCGCTGCCCGCGAGGTCGGCAATGGTGCGCGCCACACGCAGAATGCGGTCATAGCCGCGCGCCGAAAGTCCCATGGTCTTATAGGCGGATTCCAGAAGCCTTGACGCCCCGTCTGAGAGTATGCAGTATCGTCGAATGGCGGCCGAGTCGAGCATGGCGTTGCAATAGATGCGCTCGGCACCTGCCGGGGCATCGGAGTCGCGTTCGATCCGTTCTCTTGCAAAGCGGCGAGCCGCAATGACGCGCTCGCGCACCGTGGCGGAATGCTCCGCGCCTTCCTCCTTGGCAGAAAGCTCCTCGTAGGAGAGCGAGGGAAGCTCGATCTGAATGTCCACGCGGTCAAGCAGCGGGCCGCTGAGTCGCGACATATAGCGTGCCACGTCGTCGGGCTTGCAGGTGCATTTTATGGTCGGATGACCGTAGTAGCCGCAGCGGCAGGGGTTCATGGCTCCCACCAGCATAAAGGCGCAGGGGAAGGTCACGCGGCCGTTGGCTCTTGTAATTGTAATTTGCTTATCCTCAAGCGGCTGACGCAAGGAATCGGTGATCTGCTTGGGAAATTCGGGCAGCTCGTCGAGAAAAAGCACGCCGTTGTGTGCCAGCGAGATCTCGCCGGGCAGGGGATTGATGCCGCCGCCGACCAACGAGACCGCCGACATCGTGTGATGCGGCGAGCGGAAGGGGCGGATCGACAAGAGCGAGGTGTTACCGCTGAGCCGTCCCGCAACCGAGTGGATCTTGGTGGTTTCGATGGCCTCCGCAAAGGTAAGGGGAGGCAGGATCGAGGGGAGACGCTTCGCGAGCATGGATTTTCCCGTGCCGGGTGGGCCGACAAGCAAAATGTTGTGGCCGCCCGCGGCCGCGATCTCCATGGCGCGCTTGGCATATTTTTGCCCTCTGACGTCGGCAAAGTCCAAAATCGCATCGTCCGATGCGGCGCTTTCCACGGGAATTGTGGGCGTCAAATGCTTGCCGCCGTTGAGATGAGAGATAAGGTCGGCAACGGTTTTGACGCCGTACACCGTAATGCCCTTGACGGCCGCCGCCTCGGCGGCGTTTTCAAGGGGAACATAGATTTCTTTTAAGCCCGCGTCCTTGGCGGCACAGCACATACAGAGAATGCCGCGCACGCCGCGAAGCTCGCCCGAGAGTGAAAGCTCGCCGATGACGCATTTATCCGAAAGTGTTACCTCGCGCTTGACGACACCTGCGTTACGGAGAATGCCCAGGAGAATGGCCGCGTCAAAGGCCGAGCCCTCCTTGCGCCGATCGGCAGGGGCGAGATTTACGGTGTGACAAAGGTTAGGGAATCGGATGCCCGTGTTTTCGCAGGCGGTGCGCACGCGTTCCTTTGCCTCCTTGATGGCGGCGTCGGGAAGGCCGACGATATCAAAGGCGAATTTTTTCTGGCGCGAGTTGCACTCTACCGTAACGAGAAAGCCGTCGATACCCGATATGCCCGCGCTATAGACCGATGAAAGCATAGTTTTTCCTTTTTTGTTATTTGGTATGGCCGTTGTAGCCGAGCTCTTTTATGAGAGTGGGGTAATCCTTATAGCAGATGTTGAGGTCGGCTTTTCCGTTCACGCCGGCCACGCTACCCGTTTCGGTGTACTGCCACATACTGTACTCGTCCACGTAATAATCCTTGCCATACACGGACATGCTGAGCGGATAGTGTGCCACCCACACGTCAAAGCAAGCGGCAAGCTGTTCGGTATTGAGCTTGCTCTCGATGAAGTTGAGATAGGAATAAATACCGGGGTAGTAGCGGTTCTGAACCAAAAGCTCGCAGTACGCGAAGCACATATCCATCAGCGTTTCGGTGGGAAGTGTTTTTTGTACGGCGTCCTCCAGGTCAAGATAGATGGGATACTCAAAGGTTTTGCCCTCCAGCGCCTTCAGTACGGTCGCGGTGTAGGTTACAAGGTCATCGGCATTCGTGGCGTAGGTGTAGATATAAGCGCCGATGTCAAGGCCTGCCTTTCGTGCGGCGGCGTAATACTCCTCGAATTTCGTATCCACGTGGCCGTCGTAGCCCGCGCGAAGAATGACGAAATCCACACCGTCGGCGGCGAGAGCCTCAAAGTCAACCGTCTTATTGTGGTAGGACAGGTCAACGCCAAATGCGCAATTTTTGTCCTCGTTGCCGCGGGCTCCCGAGAAGATATTGCTGTACCATACGTAGTCGCTGATATAGCTGAAGCCGCATTTGCAGGTGTAAATTGTATAGCCCGAGGTACTGAAGGTGGGCGCAACGGTCTTTTTGGTGTATTCGTGTCCCGTGGGGACGACGTAGTTGGTCTTATAGGTATAGTCACAGTCCTTGCAATCGATAAGGGTATAGCCCTCTGCCTTACAGGTGGGGGGGACAACCGTTTCGGTGAAGTCGTGCTTCATGGAAGTGAACGCGGTTTTATAGTGATAGTCGCATACGTTGCACTCGTAAAGGTCGTAGCCGTCAGCCTCGCAGGTAGGAGCCACGGTGGTCTTGGTCAGATTATGGCCGTTGGGAACGACGAGCGCGGTGCGGTAGGAATAGCCGCAGCCGCAGGAATAGGTGGTGTAGCCCTCCTCCACACAGGTCTGCGGTGTGATCTTCGAGGTCAGCGTATGGCCTGTGGGCGCAATGAAGCCCGCGTCGTAGGAATAGTTACAGGTGTTGCATATGTAGGTAGTATATCCTTCGGTAGAGCAGGTGGGCTGGGTGACGACGGTGGCAAGGTCGTGGCCCGCTGGCTCTACGAAATCGCTCTTGTAGGTGTGGCCGCACTCCAGACAAACGTGCTGGATATAGCCCTCAAGCGAGCAGGTTGGCTCGTATTTCGTTTCGGTGAGACGCTTATGCTTGCATTCCTCGGGCGGCGTCGGCTCTCCACAGGAGACGGCCAGCACGGCAAGCAAGCAAAGCAAAAGTACGGCGAGGATTTTCTTTTTCATTTCCGCATCCTTTCGACAAAAAATATTCTGCCTTCAGTATACCATAAACGGCAAAAAAACGCAAGAGAAATTTCGCATTTGCCATTGCGATTTTAAACAATAAATTGATGTTTGTCGGGGAGGACGATGTGGGGCTTTGCCCCACACCCCGCCCTCCTTTTGAAAAAGGAGGGACGAAAACTTTTCTTGCATGGGTGCGTACAAACTTCACGTCATTTTGAGCCGCGAAAGCACCACGCGCAGAAAAGAGAGCGAGCTCTCTTTGTCTGCCGCGCGGCTCGCGGTGTATAAGTTCTTCTCGCTTTAGCGAGAAGAACCAAAATGACTCGACAAACTCTTGCAACAAAGGTTTTGCAAACTTTGTAGTAAAATTTTTCAGAAAAGTTTTTGAAGGGTTCTTAGGGAAACTTTTTTTAAAAAGTTTCCCTAAGCGTTCTCCCTACAAATCAAAATTTGAATTTCAATAAAAATCGACGGTTTGTTAGGACGGAGGCAAATAAAAAACAAAAAACCCCGAAGGGTTTTTTGTTTTGGAACACTTATCTATTCTTGAAGCATTCGCTGCAGTAGACCGGACGGTCATCGCGAGGCTGGAAAGGAACCTGGCAGGTCTGTCCACAGCTTGCGCATACTGCATCATACATCTGGCGCGTCTTGGCACCGTTTGTTGCCTTGCGAGCATCGCGGCACGCCTTGCAACGCTGAGGCTCGTTGGTAAAGCCCTTCTCAGCATAAAATTCCTGCTCACCGGCAGTAAAGGTGAATTCCTGTCCGCAATCCTTGCAGACCAAAGTCTTGTCTTCGTACATGAGATACCTCTTCTAAATTTTTACGGCTTTGCCGCATATTTACCTATATAATACACTCAATTTTTCATTCTGTCAAGAGGATTGCGAAAAAAAATTAATTTTTTTTGAATTTTTAGCAAAGGCGGAGCCTTTTCGGTAAAAAAATTTTCTTTGGGGTAGCCAAAAGAGGAGAAATATGCTATAATAAGAAACAAGATATAGTCATCCCGAAGGAGAAAACATATATGTTTGAGACAGAAATTGCCGTTGTGGGCGCAGGTCACGCGGGTATCGAGGCGGCCTTGGCCGCCGCGCGTATGGGACTCCGTACGGTGCTTTTTACCATGTCGCTCGATTCGATCGCCAATCTGCCCTGCAATCCCTCGATCGGCGGTACGGCCAAGGGGACGCTCGTCTTTGAGATCGACGCGCTTGGTGGCGAGATGGGGCGCGCGGCCGATGCGGTCACGCTACAGTCGCGCACGCTCAATCTCGGCAAGGGCGCGGCCGTGCATTCCAAGCGCGTGCAGGCCGACCGTGCGGCCTATCACCTTCTCATGAAGCGGACGCTGGAAAACACCGAAAATCTTCGCTTGGTGCAGGCTGAGATCGTGGATATCAAAACCGAGGAACAGGATGGAAAACGGCGCATCCGCTCACTCGTTACGCATTTGGGCGAGGAGTGGCGTTGTCGGTGCGCGATTCTTTGTACGGGTACTTACCTTGAGGGGCGCGTGTTCGTGGGCGACAAGAATTACGAGAGCGGCCCCGACGGCTTTTTGGCGGCCAAGGGACTCTCGGCGGCTCTTGCGCGCGAGGGAGTACGCATGATGCGCTTCAAAACGGGAACCCCCGCGCGCGTGAAGCGTTCCTCCATCGACCTTTCGGTGCTGGAGGAGCAGGTGGGCGAGGAGCATATCACGCCCTATCATTCCGAAAACGGCGAGGATTTCTTCGAGTCGCTTTCGCAGATTCCCTGCCACATCGTTTATACCAACGCCGAAACGCATAAGATCATAAAGGAAAACATTCACCGCTCGGCGCTCTATTCGGGACAGATACACGGCACGGGGCCGCGCTACTGTCCGTCCATTGAGGACAAGCTGGTGCGCTTTGCCGACAAGGAGCGGCATCAGCTCTTCGTCGAGCCGATGGGCAGAGATACCGAGGAGACTTATATTCAGGGCTTTTCGACCTCGCTTCCCACCGACGTCCAGCGCGCGATGCTTGCGTCGCTTGACGGCTTCAAGGATGCCGAGATCATGCGCTACGCCTACGCCATCGAATACGACTGTGCCGACCCGACAGGGCTTTTGCCCACATTGGAGTTCAAGGAGATCGGCGGACTTTACGGTGCAGGGCAGTTCAACGGTACCTCGGGCTACGAGGAGGCCGCGGCGCAGGGACTTGTGGCGGGCATCAACGCGGCACTTACTCTGAGGGGCGAGGAGCCGATGATCCTTGCGCGCTCAGGCAGTTATATCGGTACGCTGATCGACGATCTTGTGATCAAAGGAACCAAGGAGCCTTACCGCATGATGACCTCGCGCTCGGAGTACCGCTTGCTGCTGAGGCAGGACAACGCCGACGCGCGTTTGACACCGATCGGTTACCGTGTGGGACTGATTGACGAGGCGCGCTACGCGCGTTTCCTCGAAAAGCAGAAGCAGATCAAGGACGAGGAAGAGCGGCTTGCCGCCACGCACGTCTCACCCGAGCGCGCGCAGTCGCTTTTGACGCGGCTTGGCGCGACGCCGCTTGCAAGCGGGGCGTCGCTTGCCGATCTTTTGCGCCGTCCCGAGATCACCTATGAGGCATTGGCGGAGATCGACGAGGGGAGACCTACGCTTTCGCGCCGTGTGCGCGAGGCGGTCGAGGTCTCGGTAAAGTACGAGGGCTACATCAAACGGCAGATCGCCGAGGTGGCGCGTCAGAAAAAGCTGGAGGATAAGCGGCTTCCGTCCGATCTTGACTACCACGCGATCAAGGGACTTCGGCTGGAAGCGGTGCAAAAGCTTGCGGCGATCCGTCCCTTGACGGTGGCCGAGGCGTCGCGCATTAGTGGCGTAAGCCCCGCCGATATTTCGGTGCTTCTTATTTATCTTGGCTAAACAAAAAAGGCTGATCGTTCAGCCTTTTTTGTTTGGAGTTTTCAAATTTTGATTTATCGGTGGGAACGCCAAGGGCTCTGCCCTTGGAACCCGCCAGCCTTTTGAAAAAGGCTGGGCGAAAACTTTTCTCGCATGGGTAAGCACAAACTTCACGTCATTTTGAGCCGCGTGTAGCTCACGCGCAGAAAAGAAAGCGAGCTTTCTTTGTCTGCCGCGTGCCTCGCGGCGTATACGTTCTTCGCACAAGGTGCGAAGAACCAAAATGACTCGGAGCCCCCTTACAATAAAGTTTTCGCAGACTTTGTAGTGAAAAATTCCAGAAAAGTTTTTGAAGGGTGGTAGGGAAACTTTTTTCAAAAAGTTTCCCTACGCGTTCCCTTACAAACATCAATTTATGAATAAAGCTCACGGGCGAGTGCCATGAACTGTCGCATGGCGCGGTTGACGTATTTGTGTTTCTTGTATTCCATATAGAGCGTTCGCGTGGCGTGCGAGCTCTCGATCTTATAGTAGGATATATTGGGGTTTTCGGCCGCGGTCTTGATGAGTGTGTCACTGAGGAAGGTGAGTCCCATACCCAGCCCGCACATATTGTAGGCGGTCATAAGCTGATCGAGTTGGAAGGAGGTCTTATAGCTTACACCGCCTTCCTCCAAAAGCGCGGTGGCGATGCGGTGCATACTGTTTCCGGGTTTTAGAATGAGGAAGCCCGAGCCGTTGCAGGCCGCAAGATCGATGGGAGGCGTTTTGGGTGACAGGTGGATTCCGTTTCGGATGTCGTCTCCTGTGAGTGCGATCTCGGAAAGAGAAAGGGCCAAGGGATTTTTCTTGGGAACGGCAAGCAGAATATTTTCCTTTAAAAGCGGCTCGCCGTGAATGAAGTCTTCGTTATAGGTATAGTCAAAAACGACATCTACCTTGTCCTCCATGACAAAGGACTCGAGCTCCTTGGAGTTGGACTCAATAAGGCGCACGTCCATGCCGGGATAGCGTGCGGCGAAGCGTTCGATGATCTCGGAGAGGACAAAGGACGAGATGAAATTGGCACCTGCCACGGTAAGACTGCCCGCGTGCAGATCGGAAATGTCCATGATCTGATTTTCCAGATCCTTTTTCAGCGCGTGTAGCTTTTCGATGGCGCGGATATAGACCTCCCCCTTCTCTGTGAGCGAGAGAGTGGGGGAAGTGCGATCAAAGATTTTGAAGCCGAGTCGCTCCTCCTGTTTTTTGACGGTGGTACTGAGCGCGGGTTGAGAAATAAAAAGCTTGTCTGCCGCCCGTGTAAAGCTTTTTTCCCGATAGACCGTATAAACGTATTCCTCGTATTGAAACATAATATACCTCATAATCGTTTGGTTATGGATAATATATAAATATATGTATTTGATTATACCACGTCTTCGTGATATAATCAAGAGGAAAATGAAAATAAGGAGAATTTTTATGATATCCAACAGGCTTGCCGATGTTTTTTCGGATATAAGAGGAGAGCTTTACTACCGCGCGCTTGAAAAAGAGGCGGAAGGGCAGAAGATTTTGAAGCTGAATACGGGAAATCCGGCTACTTTTGGATTCCCGATGCCGACGTCGATCAAGGAAGTGCTTACATCCTCTCTCGATAAGGCACTTGGCTACTGTGACCTTCGCGGTATGGCGGCGGCACGCGAGGCGATTGCGGCCTATCACACGTCATTGGGTGTTCGTGGCGTAACGCCGAACGATGTTTATGTCACCAACGGTGTAAGCGAAGCGTCATATCTTTCGGTCACGGCACTTTGCAGTGAAGGTGACGAATTTTTGGTTCCCACCCCCTGTTATTCTCTTTGGGTAAATATGATACGTTTGGCAGGCGGTAAGGCGGTCTTTTACGATTGCGACGAGGCATCGGGCTGGCAACCCGATCTTGCGAGCGTTCGCGAAAAGATCACCCCCAAAACCAAGGCACTTTTGATCATCAATCCCAACAACCCCACGGGAGCGGTCTACGACCGACATACCGTGGAGGAGATGTATAAGATCGCGTGCGAAAACGACCTCGTGATCCTGTCGGACGAGATCTACGACCGTTTGCTTCTCGACGGAGCTTGCCATACCCCCACGGCAACGCTTGGGGAGGAGGCCTTGGTGCTGAGCTTCAACGGCCTTTCCAAATCGCATTGTCTGTGCGGCTTCCGCTGCGGCTGGCTGACGGTAAGCGGCCCCGCAGATAAAAAGAAGAAGATACATGCGGCGCTGACCACGCTTTCGTCGATTCGGCTTTGCTCGAACGCTATGATGCAGCTTGTGATCCCTGCCGCGCTTGCGGACACGGAGTATACCAAAGAGATGGTACGGTCGGGCGAGGGAAGGGTGGCCGTGCAATCCAAGGTGGCCTATGAGGAGTTGAACAAGATTGATGGCATCGAGGTGGTCAAGAATACGGCGGCGTTCTACCTCTTTCCGAAAATCGAGCTTGAGAAATTTGGGTTTGCAAGTGACAAGGACTTTGCAATGCAGCTGCTGGAGGCCAAGAACATTCTCGTGGTGGCAGGCAGTGGCTTTTACTGCAAGGACAATCGCCATTTCCGCATCGTTGCTCTGCCTCGTGCCGAGGAGCTGAAGACGGCGATCGAAAAAATCGGAGAATTTTTGGACGAAAAAAGAAGATAAAAAAAGAACCGAGAATTTTTAATTCTCGGTTCTTTTCCTATTCCTTACATGAGCGACCCGAGGATCGAGCCGACGATGGTGCCGTAAATGGCCATCCAAAAGATGAGATAGAGAACGGAGGCGGCAACGCTTGCGATCAAGCCGATGAGGGCGCCCTTTCCAGCCGACTTTGCTTTTTTTGGGGATGTATCCTTGTTGATCAAATAGAGAATAAGCCCCGCGAGCGGAAGGAAAAAGCCTAAAAGGAAGAAGCCCGTGTTTGATGCGTCGTTTGTATTCGAGGGAGCGTCTGGCGGTGTGACGGCGCAACCGCAATGTACGCAGATTACGGCCTCGTCTCGAATTTCTTTTCCGCATTTTGCACAAAATTTCATAGTTGACCTCCTTGAAAAAGACGGTTTCTTTCGGGTTTGATACTATTATAGTTGTATTTTGGATTTCTGTCAATATTTTTCGGAAAAAATTCAAAATAGGGCTTGACAAATGCCAGCAAATGTGGTAAAATAACTTCCGCTTGATATTGGGGCATCGCCAAGCGGTAAGGCAACGGACTCTGACTCCGTCATTACCTAGGTTCGAATCCTAGTGCCCCAGCCAATAAAAACAGAACATTTGTCTACCGACAAATGTTTTGTTTTTGTTTATCCAAGCCGCAGGCTTGGCATATCATCGCCTCGCGAAGCGTGGTGCATATCATCAAGGGCGGCGAGCCGCCCTTGTATCTCATCACGCGCCAGCGTGCATCCTCCTGCGGCTTGATGATATACAACACTTCGTGTTGATTATATGCAATTCCTGCGGAATTGATTATATACACGCCGTACGGCGTGATTGAGATGCGAGATCGCGGAAAGCACTTGAATTTCCTTGAAAATATGGTATAATACACTTAAAGATGCGTGGCTTCGCCACATTTTGGGGCAAACATTCCATCACTCGCGGAACGGAGTGGAGCAACATCATTTTGAGCGAAGCGAAAAACATCATATCGCCGCAGGCGATGCATCATTTGACATTTAGCAAAGTTACCATAGATAACAGAAATCAGGTGTGATTATGAACAAGAACAAAAATTCAAGGTTAGTTGCGTACATAGGAATAATCGTTGTTGTGGTGATCTGGGGACTTATACCTTCGGCAAAAAAGGCTCTCATAGGTGACAGCTTTTCCGCATCCGTTTACAGTGCGATAACTACGTTTTCCGCGGCTTGCGGTTTGCTTGTTATATCATATAAAGAGCTGAAGAAGCTTGACAAAAGCTACTTTAAGGTAGCCATACCTACGGGCGCGTGCGTTGGCGTTGCT
>SVRO01000031.1 GCA_015064795.1 Oscillospiraceae bacterium
GTAAAGTTTAAGCGAAACCATGCAAGAAAAGTTTTCGTCCCTCCTTTTTCAAAAGGAGGGCGGGTTCCAAGGGCAGAGCCCTTGGCGTTTCCCCCTACAAACATCAATTTTTCTTACGGCACGATCAAGAGAAATAAAGATTGACAAATTGTATAAAATATGGTATAATATTTTTGATTGTTGTAAAAACAACATTTCTGGAGGAAAAATGCAAAAACGATTTCGTACGTTTACCCTGCTGAACGCACAGATCTCGCGCTGTCTCCGCCGCATCAAAACCGAGGAAATGGCGGATATGGAATTGAAAAGCGGTCACGTTTCCTGCCTGCATTATTTGCATAAGACAGGCCCCATGACCGCCAAGGAGCTTTGCGAGCTTTGCGAGGAGGATAAGGCCAACATTTCTCGCTCGATGGAATATCTGGAAAAAAACGGCTATCTATCATCGATTCAAGAAACGGGGCGCTGCTATAAGCGCCGTTACAGGCTCACTGAAAAAGGCATGGAGGCGGCAGAGCTCTTGGACGAAAAGATCGGCCGCGTTCTTACGATTGCCGGCGAAGGCGTGAACGACGCTGACCGCGCCGTGATGTACGCATGCCTCACGAAGATCGGCGCCAATCTACGCATCTGCGATGAGTACGATGCCAAATGATAAGGAGAAAACTTATGCGCGATTACGTAATTTTTACCGACTCGGGCTGTGACCTGAGCCCCGAACTGCTTGCCTCGTGGGGTGTCTCCCACGAAAGCCTCGTCTTCCGCTTCGATGGCGAGGAAAAGGAATACCAAAACGGCGAAATGGAGATCGGCGCATTTTATAACAAAATGCGCGAGGGCGGCGTAGCAAAGACGGCCGCCGTTAACAAGGAGACCTTCGTGCTTGCCTTCCGCAAGTTCTTGGAGGCCGAAAAGGACGTGCTTTATATCGGCTTTTCGTCGGGACTGAGCACCACTTATAACTCGGCTCGCCTTGCCGCGATCGAGCTTCAGGAGGAATTTCCCGACCGTAAAATCCTCACTGTAGATACACTTGCCGCTTCGGCAGGAGAGGGACTCCTCGTTTATCTTGCAAAGGAAAAGAAGGCCGAGGGCGCAAGCATTGAAGAATGCGCCGCATATCTTGAATCCATTCGCCTTAATATGTGCCACTGGTTTACGGTGGACGATCTCGTATACCTCAAGCGCGGCGGACGCGTCAGCCCGACGGCAGCCTTCTTCGGCAACGCCCTTGGCATCAAGCCCGTTATGCATGTCGATAACGAGGGCCACCTCGTGAACGTCTTAAAGGTGCGCGGCCGACGCACCGCCATCACGACGATGGCCGATAAGCTGGGCGAGACGGCTTTGGATATCGAACATGGAAAAATTTATATCTCGCACGGCGATTGCCTGGCCGATGCCGAGTATCTTGCGTCGGTTCTGGAAGAAAAATTCGGCTGTACGGTCGATCTCATCACCGACGTAGGTGCCGTGATCGGCGCGCATTCGGGCCCCGGCACGCTCGCACTCTTCTTCCTCGGTAACGAAAGGTAACAATATGGCAAAACAAAAGAAAAGTGAGGTTGCCCTGAACCTCAAGCAGCTTGGCGGCTCTCTTCTCAAAAAAATGGTGCGCGGTGGTGCGAAGCTGCTCCGCATCAACGCCGACGAGGTTAATAAGCTCAACGTCTTCCCCGTTCCCGACGGCGACACGGGCGACAATATGCGCATGACCATCGAAAGCGGTCTTGCCGCCATTGAAAATATGGATTCCGATGACTTGGCCGAGATCATGAAGGCACTCTCGCACGGTATGCTTCTCGGCGCGCGCGGAAATTCAGGCGTTATTCTCTCGCAGTTCTTTGCAGGTGTCTCCAAGGGACTCGAAACCTCAAAAACGGCTGACCCTGCCACGCTCGGCCACGCACTTGAGATCGGCGTGCAAAAGGCTTATGCCTCGGTCGTGACCCCCACCGAGGGAACCATTCTCACCGTGGCGCGTGAAGCCGTGGAGTACGCCACCGCACGTATCACCCCCGAAAGCACGATTCGCACCTTTTTTGCCGATCTCGTGAGCGAAATGCACGCGTCTCTTGACCGCACGCCCGAGATTCTTACGGTTTTGAAAGAAGCAGGCGTGGTCGATAGTGGCGGCGCGGGACTTTTCTACATCATGGACGGCTTCAACCGCGTGCTGAACGGCAACGAGGTGGGCGACGCCCCCGAAACCGAGGCCGTACTCCCCAAGCCAGCAGCCCCCACCACCTTCGCCTTTAACAAGGATAGCGAGATGACCTTCGGCTATTGCACCGAATTTTTGCTTCAGCTTCAGACGGCAAAAACCGACGTGGAAAACTTCGACCTTGAGGCTCTTAAGGACTTCCTCTCGCAAAACGGCGACTCGATCGTGGCATTCCTCGTGGATAGCATCGTCAAGGTGCACGTACACACCTTCACCCCCGAGATCGTTCTCGGTCATTGCCGCAAATTTGGTGAATTTCTGACCATGAAGATCGAAAACATGTCGGTTCAGCACACCGAGCTTGGCGAAAACGCCCCCGATGCAAAGAACGAGAAGGATAAGAAGCCCCAAGCAACCGAGGAGCCCAAGCAACCGAAAAAGCCCTTCGGCGTGGTTGCCGTTTGTCACGGTGCCGGCATGGAGGAGCTTTACCGCGAGCTTGGCACCGACGTGATCATTCGCGGCGGACAAACGCACAACCCCTCCACCAACGAGTTTTTGGAGGCCTTTGCCAAGATCAACGCCGAGCATATCCTCGTGCTTCCCAACAACGGCAACATCTTGATGGCGGCAGGCCAGGCGGCCAATCTTTACGAGGACGCCACAATCCATGTGGTAAAGAGCAAGAGTGCAGCTACGGGTTATGTGGTTCTCTCCTCGCTCGATCCGCAAAACGCAAGCCCCGAGGAAAATCTTGCCGCCGCGGACGAGGCTCTCGCGCGCGTGACGGCAGGCTACGTTTCCCCCGCCATTCGCGACGCGCAGATTGGCGGCGTTACCGTACACACGGGTGACACCATCGGCATCATTGCGGGCGACATCGTGCTCTCGTGTACCGATCGCATCACGGCGGCCTGCGAGCTGGCTGACAAGATGCTCGCCCTGCCCGAAAAATTTATGCTGACGGTATTTTGCGGCAAGGACGCAACCGACGCGGAGCGTCAAGTCCTTGAAGAAAAGCTTACCGCCGCGCACAAGGACGCCGAGATCTACTTCATCGACGGCGGACAGGATATCTACCCCTACCTTTTCGCAGTAGAATAATAAAATACAAAAAGGGACGAAGTCACATGACTTCGTCCCCTTTTTCTTTTGGCAAAACCGATTATTCTTTGACAAACAAAAGATGCATATCAAAAGGTTCGCTGGCAATAAAGAAAATGTTATCGTATTGATTTTCCTTTATCAGCTCTATCACACTGTCGCTATAATAATCGGCTTGGCTATCACGAATGTCCAACACATCCACATGTCCGATCGACTGTGCCAAATACGGCACAACCACGTTGGCAAACGAATCCTTGATGATCAACACGCGGTGGTCGTCCTCAATACTTTCATTTTGTATGCTGACATATGCGGAGTTTGCATAAATATACGCCGCATACGCATTGAAGGGCCACTGCCCCTTGTCATCCAATTTTTGTTTGTTTATAAAAATATCGAAGCCCCCCTCAAGATCAATATTTTTGCTCGGAATGGCAAAACGGTAATGCATATCCGTTTTGGGGTAATAGACCTCCATGTCCTCCGCAGACACAAAGGCCCCCGTAGAATTGGTTCCTATACTTCCCAACAAAACATCTTCATACACGACGACCTCATAATTTTCATCGTCATATATCCCGGTATCAATATTGTAAGCATAGGCTTGGTTCAAATACTCACTTACCGCCTTTGCCGCGGAAATACCGCACGCAATCTTCCAGTGATGATCCGTTTTATAAAACAACTCACGGTCCACACCGTCTTCTATCCATACGTTAACACACGGTATGCCGTATTCCGCCAATTTTTGTGCCACATATCGGTTCGGATTGGTGAGAGTATCGGGCCGCAAGCCAATCGGACACTGTTGCATCAGTGCATAAGATTTATTCGGGACGTTGATGTAAGTGACGTCAATCCCCTCTTGCTTTACGATCTCGGCAAACTCGTTCAAATAACATAATCTCTTCTCTATGTTTTTTTGGGCTTCGGCAAGCGACGCATCATCCTCCACATAGGTGAGCATCCCTTGGTCGAGCTTTACAAAAGTGGTTCCGGGAATATATCCCATCCCAATTGCGCGACAAAAAGAAGCGTTCAATTTCAAAAAAGAATCTTCCAGCACAAAGGATGGCAACGAAGATATGGAACTCGTCAAAGCGTGCCACGTATTTTCAAAATTCTTTACCAAGGAAGGCTCGTCTACCGCTTTTTTCTCGTCGTCGGCGTGCAATGCGTTTACCTCCGCTTGAATTGCGGCCCACCCGTCAATGTATTCTGTCTTTTTGCCCGTCTCGTCCGACGGTCCCGAAAACTCATGTAAAACGGCGGATCCAATACCAAGCAAATAGTTGGCAAACATAAAGAATATAAAAATCAAAAACAAAACGGAAAATCCGTATTTTTTGCTGAATAAAATTACTTTTTTCATATATTTTTCCTAAAAGTTAAAATAAATAAAAGGGTTATAGCTGGATCGGAACATGAAAGAAACCGAAAGTAGCATAAGAAGCAACAGTACGATATACCATATGAAATCCAAATTCTTTTCTGTCAGCTTCTCCTTTGCTTTTTTGGCAAGAGGTGTGCTGAACACCAAACCCAAAAGAAGTATAACGGAAAACCTTTGCAAATACCACAAGAAATCTTCTCCTCCAAAGCTTGCCATATCAAAGGAAAACATTTTAGCTATATACAAGAAGGCTGCTCCCATGCTTTCCGCACGAAAGATCACCCAGCTTATGATTACCACAAGCAAAGTATAAAGATTTCCCACATATTTAAATACTTTGTCAAGCTTCAAAAATTTTTCAAGGAGAAGGAAGACAAAGAAGTAAAGACCCCAAACAATAAACGTCCAGTTCGCGCCGTGCCAAATTCCCGTACAAAGCCACGTTACAAAAAGATTAAAAATGTGTCGAGGTGTGCTTACGCGATTTCCGCCAAGCGGAATATAAACATAGTCTCGAAACCATGTACTCAAGGAAATATGCCATCTTCTCCAAAAATCCGTAACCGATCGCGCAATGTAAGGATAATTAAAGTTTTCCTCAAAACGAAAACCAAACATTTTTCCAAGTCCGATTGCCATGTCCGAGTAAGCGGAAAAATCGAAGTATATCTGTAGCGTATATGCAATCGCCGCAAGCCAAAGAAATGCAGTGGTAAGCTCTGCTTCCTTCATTGCATAAACCATATCCGCCAAAAAGCCAACGTTATTGGCAATCAACATTTTCTTCGCCAAACCCACGGTAAACCGTTCAACGCCCTCCGAAAAGAGATCCCAGCTTTCTTTCCGCCCCACGATCTGCTGCTCCACCGTAGAATACCTTACGATAGGTCCGGCAATCAACTGCGGGAAAAGCGAAATATACAGGCCCAAATAGAACGGATTTTTTTGAGGCTTCGCATTTTGACGGTAAACGTCTATAACGTACGACATTGCCTGAAACGTATAAAAGGATATGCCGATCGGCAACGCAATGTTGGTTTTCACAAAATTGCTTTGGAACAAAAGCTCTGCGATTCCCAACGAAAAATCAAGATATTTAAATATAAACAAAAAGGAAAGATTAAACAAAACACAAGCCGTCAAAAACAACTTTTTGCGCTTACCATTCATGAAAAAGCCAAAAAAGTAATTAACCGCCATCGAAACAATCATAAGGAAAACAACGATTGGCTCACCCCATGCATAAAAAAACAAACTGCCTAAAAGCAAAAGAATGTTTTTAAGAACAATATGTTTACGACAAACGGTATAATACAAAAAAAGAATTGCAGGTAAAAACAAAAACAAAAAAACAGTTGACGAAAATACCATTTTCCCATATTCCTTTGGTGATTTGTTGTATTTATTATATCATAAAAGCAAACGCGTAAGCGTTTGGAAGCGGCATCTGCCGCGTGTGCGCGAATGCGCACCTTTTAGCCATCAATGACCCACAGGTGTCGACGCTTTAGCGGTGGTAACACCGTAGGGTTATTATATCATAAAACGGATGCATTGTAAAGACTTTCCACAAAACAATCCTTCGCTCTATTTTGTACTGCAAGAAAAGAAAAGCGCCGCAAGCATCGCTTGCAGTGCTTTTCTTTGTGTACAAGAATTCGATTTTTGCCTTAACCAAGAGCAACCATGCTAAATACGAGAGCGAACAGAGCGACCGTCTCGCAAAGACCGACCACGGTAATGTACTGCGAGAAGCCCTTACCGGTCTCGGCCAGCGCGTCGGCGCCTGCGGCACCGGCCTTGCCCTGATAGATCGCCGAGGCGGCCATTGCCACGCCCGAGGCAATACCAAGACCAAAGAGGAAAGCGGGGTCGGCCGACGAAGCCTTCATCTGCTGCATCAAAAGGAAGCCGTAGATGGTCTGCGTAAGGGGTGCGCCCGCGAACACGGTAAGAATAAAGGGAGCAGCCTTATTGCTCATATAACACTTCTTCCAAGCGCCGATCGACGCCTGTCCTGCAAATCCGATACCGATTGCCGAGCCAAGTGCGGCAATACCCATAGCCAATGCGGTTCCTAACATTCCCAAGTTCATAATGTTTCTCCTTTATCATCCATTTTTTCTTGAAAGGGTTTGAATTTATGTCCCGACCAGGACATATCTAAATGCGACGAAAATTCCAGCGTGTTCAGTCGAATACCGTGAACGATCACCGACAGCACGTTGAGTATCATATTGAGTCCGTGACCGAACACCAAAAGCACGATGGCCACGATCATAAACATAAAGCTCCCAAGCAGCGGTCCTGCCAGCTCGTTGACCGTAGCCGATATGGCCGCGCCCGCAAGCCCGACGGCCCAAAGACGTATATACGAAACGATGTCCGAGAACACGTTCACTACGCCCAAAAGCACCGATACGATGTTTTTCAGGCTGGAAAGCACCGATTTTATCACGCTTCCCTCGTAATTCGAGAAAGCAAAGCTTACCACAAAGCCTACACCGATCAGAGCAATCGCGACCGTGCCAACGGGAATACCGCCAAGTACGAGTCCAAAGCTGAAGACCTCGGCGTTTACCACTAGGCTGAGCACCAAATAATAGATACCCAAAAGCTGCAAGATCGAGCCAATATCGCCCAATATCTTGAGCGAGCGCCGATTGCGAAGCGCGCCCTTGATATGCGCTACCGTAAGCTGCACCAGTGCCAACGAGAAGCAGAAGATCTGCAGATTTTGCGCCGTGGTAAGTCCCACGCTGCCCGACGTCCAGAACGGATGCCAAAGCGTATCGGCATACACGTTGGAGATCACGGGGATCGACAGGCTCTTCAGCCACGCGGGAAGCTGCTCGGGCGAGAGGCCAAACCAGGTGCAAGTGAGCGTACCCCAAAGCACCGTGGACAGACCAAACAATCCGATCAGCAAGAAGGCGGGAGCGATCGGCTTTTTGGCAAGGAGTGCCTTGACGATCGGGATCGCGGCAACCGCCGAGATCAAAAGGCCGTAGCCGCCGTCACCAAAAATAATACCGAAGAAAATCAGAATAAACGATAAAAACCAACCCGAAATGTCATATTCAAAATAACCGGGTACGGTGCCGAGAAAGTCGGTGAGCGGATAAATGAGGCTGACAAACTTGTTGTTTTTCAGCTTGGTAGGCACGTTGTCCTCCTCATTCGGCTCCTCGATAAGAAGTCCCCACGCGTTTTCGCGCGCCGTTTCTTGCAATTTTTCGAGGTTTTCGGCCTCAATATAGCCCTTGAAGTAGGCAACCGAAAGACTGCCTTCGTCGGACAGGCTTTGGGTTTCCATGCCTGTGGCGTAGGTCTCAAATTCGATCTCCTGCCCACAAGCCTCAAGTGCACGCTTAAGGCTTGCCGCGTAGACGGCCAGCGCGTCGATACGCGCGGTGATGGTCTCGATACGATCGCTCGTCTCTCGGATCTCCCGACGCATCTCTTCGGTGGAGGACTGTGGAAGATCGAAGCGGTAGCCCTCAAGCCCTGCCGCCATTTCCTCCTCACCCTCAACACCCGTGCGGTGCCAAAGGAAGCGCACCGTCGAGCGCGTGGTTCCTACTCTTACGGTCGTAAGCGCAGCATCCAATTTTTCGTATTCCTTGCGCGGCATTTCGTAAAAGCAAAGCACAATGCCCTTCTCGGCCAACATTTCCACGTCGCGCGGATCCGACTCGCCCCAAGCTTTCACACGGTCAAGCTCTGCTCGCATGGCGAGCATTTTGGCCTGACACGCCTTTTTTTCCTCGGCAAGAGCGTGTATTTCACCCGCAATCTCCAAGGTCTCGGCAAGCGTTGCTTCCTTGCTCTCGACGTTTTTTAGCTTTCCAAGCACAAAAAGCGCACCTTCCAGCAGAGAAACCTTCTCCACAAGTGAAGCAAGTCTCTCGCCCGATCCCTCGGTGATCTCGATATGAACGAGTCCCAAGGCGCGAAGCGTTTTTAGCGCCTCTTTCTTTTTCTCTCCCAAAAGAAAGAGAGAGACCTTTTTCATGGGTACGATCATAGCGAATACACCTCCTTTTCGGCGGCGGCCGCGTCACGAAGCGCGATCTTCCGCTTGGAGATCTTGGAACGAACCACGGCGCTGACCTGTTGGTCGGCCATGTAAATGGATATTTTCTTGATATTTGCCTCGGTTTCGGGGATCTTCACCTTTTCGAACAGGTTAACGCGCTGGGAGGTCGTACGAAGCTCCTCCTCCAAAAGTCGCACCTGCTCGTCAAACACCTCGGCCTCAAGGTCAAGCAAGATCGCCTTTTCCATATGGTTGGCGGCAAGATCGACCCAAAGGGGTGTTGCATACAGATCGTAGTCACCTCGCGCGAAATCGGCGCCCTCGAAGGTGGGGATCGCCACGCCCGCAATGTTTCCGCATCCCTTGCGGATATTGCTCACCGTAACGACACCCGCAGGGAATGCGTCCTTTTCGCTAAAAACGGCGATCCAATCCCGAAAGCCTCGCTCCAGCTCCTCCTTTTCTCGCCGCACGGCGCGTGCGCGCGCCTCGATCGTGCGAATTTCGGATTGAAGCTGTTGCTTTTTTAAGGTCAACGTCGGCAAATATCGGCGGTACATCTTGAGCGCGTCCTTTTGTACCTTTAACTCATTTTTTGTTAATTTGATTTTTGCCAAAACTCCGAACCTCCCTATTTACGAACCCAAAAGGCGTCGGTAAGCTCGGATTTAATACCGGTCTCGTCCTTCTCGAAGCAGTCCCCGAGGATCTCCCAGCCAAGATCGAGTGCTTCCTCGAGCGTCAGATTGACCGAAAGATCCATCAATTTATTCTCAAAAAGCTCACCGTATTTCAGAAGCTTTTCATCCCAACGGTTCATCGAGAAGCCCATGTTTTTCTTCTCCAGTGTCTCCTTGTAGGAGGAATATAGACGGATCATGGCATCCATCAGCGCACGGTGATCCTTACGGGTCTTGCCGTTTACATTCTGTTTCAAACGCGAAAGCGAGCCGAAGGGCTCGATACGTCCGCCCTTGAGATAATACTGTCCCTCGGTAATGTAGCCCGTGTTATCGGGAACGGGGTGCGTTACGTCGTCACCCGGCATCGTGGTAACCGCCAGCACCGTGACCGAGCCCGAATCGGCAAAGTCGACCGCCTTTTCGTAGCGCGCGGCAAGCTGGGAATAAAGGTCGCCGGGGTAGCCGCGGTTGGAGGGCACCTGCTCCTGCGTGATGGCGATCTCCTTCATCGCGTCGGCAAAGTTGGTCATGTCGGTCAAAAGCACCAGCACGTCCTTGTTTTGCAGAGCAAACTGCTCCGCCACAGCCAACGCCATATCGGGAATCATCATACATTCAACCGTCGGGTCGGAGGCCGTGTGGATAAACATAACGGTCTTGCTGAGTGCTCCGCCCTTCGAAAGCTCCTCCTTGAAATAGAGGAAGTCGTCGTATTTGAGACCCATACCGCCAAGCACGATCACGTCGGCCTCGGCCTGCATCGCAATACGCGCCAAAAGCGCATTGTAAGGCTCACCCGAGATCGAGAAGATGGGAAGCTTTTGCGAAACCACAAGCGTGTTAAACATATCGATCATGGGAATGTTGGTACGCATCATGCGGTTGGCCAAAATACGCTTGGTCGGGTTGACCGAGGGGCCGCCGATAGCCGTCAGATTCTCGGTAAGCTTGGGGCCCTTGTCACGCGGCTCGCCCGAGCCGTTAAAGATGCGCCCCAAGAGATCCTCGCTGAAAGAAACGCGCATCTCGTGGCCGAGGAAACGAACCTCGTCCCCCGTGGAAACGCCCTGTCCGCCCGCAAAGACCTGCAGAGAAACGAGGTCGCCCTCGATCTTGTTGACCTCGGCCAGCGACTTGCCAAAGCGCGTCTGGATCTGCGCCAGCTCGTGATAACGAACGTCCTTGGCTCTTACGGTGATCACGTTACCCGTGATCGATTCAATTCGATTAAATACTTTATTCATACTCACTCACCACCCTGTAACAGAAGCTCTGCCTCGCGGCCAAGCGTTCCCTTGCCTTCCTCGTACAGCGCGTCGATCGCGGCCTCGGCCGTGCGGAAGGTGTCGCTTTCAAATTCGGCATAATTCCAGTCGATAAAGCGCTGACGCATGCGGTTAAAGAAGGTACGCGCCTCGTCCTTACCGCCCACCGAATAGGAGCTGCCAAGCACCTCTATCAGCTTATCGGTCACGTAACGCTGACGCGCAGTACCGCAGTTGGCGTCCACAAGGTCAAAGGAGTTTTGCTGCAAATATACGGCGTCCAGCATTTCGGACTTCAAGTAGAGTATATAGTCCTCAATCGAGGTTCCTTCCTCGCCCACGACCTTCATCATCGAGCCGATCTCGTCGCCGTGGTGGAGAACCGACTTGCAGAAGGCGGATTTTTTCGGATCAATGACCGTCGCATACTTCGACCAAGAGATGAGGGGGTCGATCGCAGGATACTTACGGGCGTCCGAGCGCTCACGCGAAAGGCCGTGGAAGGCACCCACCACCTTCAAGGTGGCCTGCGTTACGGGCTCCTCGAAGTTTCCGCCTGCGGGGGAAACCGTACCGCCAATGGTGACCGAGCCCTTCGTGCCGTCAGGCAACAGCACATAGCCCGCTCTTTCGTAAAAGGCCGCAATATAGGACTCCAGATACGCGGGGAAGGCTTCCTCACCGGGAATTTCCTCCAGTCTTCCCGACATTTCGCGCAGAGCCTGCGCCCAACGCGACGTCGAATCCGCCAACAGCAAAACGTTGAGTCCCATTTGGCGATAATACTCGGCCAGCGTCACCGAGGTATAAACCGACGCCTCACGCGAGGCAACGGGCATCGAGGAGGTATTGCAAATAATAATGGTACGCTCCATCAGCGACCGTCCTGTCTTGGGGTCGGTAAGCTCGGGGAACTCGGTCAGCGTCTCCACGACCTCACCCGCGCGCTCGCCGCACGCCGCAATGATCACGATATCCACGTCCGCGTATTTGGAGGTCGTGTGCTGCAGCACGGTCTTGCCCGCACCGAAGGGCCCGGGCGTACAGTACGTACCGCCCTTGGCCACGGGGAAGAAGGAGTCGATGAGGCGCACCTTGGTCTCCATGGTCTCCACAGGCGCCAAGCGCTCGCTGTAGCACTTCACCGCGCGCTTTACGGGCCACTTAAACGACATCGCGATCGGCACTTCCCTGCCACGCTCGTCCGCAAGCAGAGCCACCGTCTCGCTGACGGTATATTCGCCCTTCGGGGCGATCGACTTCAGCGTGTAATTGCCAAGCAGATAGAAAGGAACGAAAATTTTGTGCGTAAACGGCCCCTCGGGTACCGTTCCGATGTACTCACCTGCGCGCAGGGTGTCGCCTACCTTAGCCGTGGGGGTAAACTCCCACTTTTTCTCGGCATCAAGCCCGTCGGCATAATGGCCGCGCTCCAAAAACCATCCTGCCTGCTCGGCCAAGATGGGCAGCGGATTTTGCAGTCCGTCGTAGACCTGTCCGAGAAGACCGGGGCCGAGCTGTGCGGAAAGCATCTCGCCCGTGAAGACGACCTCGTCACCGTAGCCGATGCCGCCCGTCATCTCGTAGACCTGTACCTGCGCGATATTGCCGCGGATACGGATGACCTCGCTTTTGAGCGCGGTGCCGTCCACCTTCACATAGCATATTTCATTCATGGAGACCTTGCCTTCAAATTCGACAGATACAAGGTTTCCGTTAATACTTACGACCTTACCTATATTCTCGGTCATTGTTTCGCCTCCAATCCCTCTCCGTCCACGACGGATCGGTAAATATTTCGATACGCTTCCTCGCCAAGCGCGTCGTCAAAGCATCGCGCGCGCAGAAGCAGCTTGAGCTTCAGCCCGTAATAAAAGACAAACTCCTCCGAAAAGGCGTCCATGGGACGAAGCGTCTCCAAAAACGCCAAGCGGTAGCCGTCAAGAAGCCTCTCGGCCTCAAGCGGACTTTCGGTCTCAACAGCCGCACTTGCAAGCTTTAGGAGCGGCACGGGAAGAATGCGATCCCCCGCATCAAAGGGCTTTTTCAACTTGTCCGCACGCGCCTTGCCAAGTGCCAGGCGCAGATCGCGCTCGCCCCCATTCCACGCCGCAATAAGTGCCGAGCTTGAGCTCTCAAGCTCTCGCGCAGGAGCCAGCGTCAAGCGGTCAACCTCGTCACGCGCCTTCTTCCCTAAAAATCGGTGGCAAAGCTCCAAAAACCGCTCCTCCGTAATGGGCAACGGCAAATTGTCGCTCACACCGTCGAGGGATGGAAGCTGTGACATCAAATAATATTCCGACATACTTATTTTGCCTCTTTCAAAAGCGCGGCAACCTTGGGATTCAGATACTGCGAAAGCATATCGACCACGGCCTCGGCCGAGTAGTCGTAATACACGCCGTCGCCGTTTACGGCAATGCGGAAGCCGCCGTCAAACGTATCGTTTGCCCGAAGTACAACCCCCTTGCCAAGCTTTGCTCCAAGCGCGGCAAGCGCACCCTCATCGAGTGCTCGGCGGTCGGCCTCGTTCAAAAGAACCGCGATCTCCGCGGTGTCCGCCTTTGCGGCCCACGCCTCCACGGCGCGAACGATAAGCGAAGCAAATGCGTCCGACGAATAGGCCGCCGCGACTCCCTCGCCCACGACCGCGCGCAGCTCGCGCGTCACACTCTCGCGGAAGGAAAGCAGAAGATTGCGGCCCGCCTGACGAATGGCATCCTCGCCCGCGCGCACCACTTTTTCGTTCTCGGCCTTAGCATCGGCCATCATTTTGTCGGCCTTGGCCTTGGCATCTGCAAGAATACCTTCGGCCTCGCGGTTTGCCGCCTCCAAAATCGCCTTGGCCTCGGCCTCGGCCGCCGCCACGCCGTCCTGTTTGATCTGATCAATAAGCTCTTTCAACTGTATCTCCATCGTTTACTCTCCTTTCGGATTGTTAATAAATCCACTTTCACAATTTATAATTGTATCACAAAAAAATGCAAGTTGCAATATTTTTTTGTTGCATTTTTTTCTTTTTCGCACATTTTTTACAGGATATTTCTCCGCAAACAAGGAAAAATAGAAAAACCTTCCCGAATTTCTTCGGGAAGGTCACCCTTTTCATTGGTCCGCCTTCGTTCTTATGCCTCGCACAAGCCGTACGATATCCGAAAAATACACCACTGCAAGATATCCCACCGCCAAGATGAGCGCAAAATACATATACCAATACGGATACGGAAGAAGGCGGTAAAAGGCCTCAAGCAACGGATTTTCGGGCTTAAGAGAGTACATATAATTCACCCGAACGATATTCGATTGCCAATCCACCACGTTATGCTTCACCGTGTACGCATTGATCCACAAATTGATGAAATGAATGACCGTATAGGATGCGGCCGTGATCGCAAGCGTGGAGGTAATGCATTTGACGTCTTTCTTCACCAGCTTAAGCGTAAACATCAAGATCGGTATGCCAAACTCCAACACGTGTGGGAAGTAGTAAAAAGCAAATACCCAGCTACAGATCTCGGCCTCGGCCACCGCCAAATTGATAAGCAAGGCAAACAATGCTCCAAACGACCAAAGAAGCAAAAGATTATTGAGCGTTTTATTGCGCGTCAAGACCGCAACGGGCAAAACCAGCGCATTGAGCGAGCAAAGATGCAAGGGCAAATATTCCAGCGGCGAATTCCAAGCCAGCAAATTGAACACGATGGCGGCAATGCCCGAGAAGGACAACACGGTAAGCACGGCCACTTTCACACGGTCGCTCTTCCCTCTCAGAAGAAAATATAAGGCCGCGATCATTGCCACGCCGAAAAGAAGCGAAAGAATATGCGCCACACTAAAAAATCCCCAAGTCATAGTGTCCTCTCCCCTTGTAAGATTTTGAAAATCGGTGTCGTTTTTCTTGTATTTTACCACAAACGTGGCGGGGTGTCAATCTTTTTCGACACCATTCCGGAAATTCGCGCTCCGCGCGAAGATTCGCACGCTCTTCGCCTTGTGAGCAAGCTCCCAGATCTCCGAGCGGCGAATACGAACCGGATTCCGCTACGCCTTCGGCGTGCGGAGCCGTTTCGAAAAGGGTGTCGCCTCCAAAACAAAAAGCACTTCTAACGAAGTGCTTTTTGTTTTGGCGCGTGTTGACAAAAAAGATGCCGTGAATTTTATTGTATCCGCTGCAATGCGGATTTCGCGGACGCTTTTATCGCTGTTTCTCCGCCGTTATCAATGCAATATTTATAATATGAAATCGCTTTCTCATAGTTTTGTAATTTCTCATAAACCTCGCCTAGCCTATAATGGAGTATTAGCTTTGACAAATTATCAAGTTTTGGAAAGGTTTGCGAAAGCGTTTTTAAACTATGTGCCTCCACCGTTTTGTAATCTTCCATAGCCATTGCTCGATCGCTCCTAAAAATGGCATCCGCCAACGCTTGACACATAAAATTCTGATTTGAGGTGCGAGCTTCTGTAAAAATAGCTTCAGCCTCGTTGATCCTATTGTAAGAAAATAAAAATGAGCATTTTATAAGCTTTGCAAACGTCTTCTTTTTGTCGCTTGCAATAGAAACCATTTCCTCTACAACAGAAAGACAACTTTCTCTATCGTCCAATGAATCGTAGGCTATAGCAAGCAATTGCAAAATTTCAATGCTCGGCTTATTAACAACAAGATCCGTTGAGTTTTTCAGCTGCAGATATTCCTTTATAAATTCGTAAGGCTTCAGTTCATTGCGGACGAACTTGTTTCCTAAATTAATTAACTTTCCCTTGCCTTCCGCATATCGTCCCCACACAATCATAATCGGACAAAAAACATAACAAAAAGCTCCCAACACAAACGAAAAATTGGCATCCGCATCTAAAATAGTCAACATTACTCCTGTAGCTATGCAAAAACTTCCTATTGTAAAATAACATAATGCCATGATAACAATTTTCCAAAATGCTTTTTTTGTTAGGAACATGTCTTCACCGCCTTTCTGATTTTATTATAGCACGCTTTTGAGGCATTTGTAAAGTGAAACATTCGGCTCTCGCCGAATGTGAAATAATTCCCCTTTGGGAAATTGTGAAATATCTTCCGTCGCCTACGGCTTTAGTCGATATGAAATGAAATTCGCCCTTCCCATTTGCGAAGCAAATATTTCACAGCAAAACGATTTCACTTGGCGAAGCCAAATTTCACTCGCCGAAGGCGAATTTCGTTGAAAAAAGATGCCGTGTTTTATTGACGCCCTAATGGTTGTTCTACATCTGAATTCTTATCAATTCGAGATAATTTTATATGCTTAATAATAGAAACAATTTCAAGCACGAAAATTGTCAAATAATACGAAAAATATATGTAAATATTAATACCAAGTTTAGCGCCGACAA